>NZ_JANGBZ010000129.1:0-305 GCF_024462915.1 Clostridium sp. DFI.5.61 | reverse complement strand
CGTATAGTGTACTGCGGCAAAATGTTAGTGCAGGAAAGCGGGAAGGAAAAAGAAGCAACTAAACGAGGGCGTAGAAAAAGACGAAGAGGAAAGGATTAACCGTAGAAGAGAGGGAAATGGAGGGAAGAGAACAAAACCGGAGTGTTTTTTTTTTTTTGTAGGAATATCGGAGGAGAATATTGTTTGTACATATCAAGTAGTAGCAACCCAATGAGCATAATGGAGTGCTTAACTCTTCAGAAGAAGAGTGCAGCTGGATAGTGCGAATTTTTCTGAATCGAATGGTAGGTTAGTTATGGGATTTA
>NZ_JANGBZ010000128.1:0-330 GCF_024462915.1 Clostridium sp. DFI.5.61 | reverse complement strand
TCGCGGTTGGCAATCAGTTTTTGTTGATAAACAAACAGCGCGCCAGCTACCAGAATTGACCAGTAATATCCCCAGCCTAAGCCATTTAACTCACCGATGATCGCCATCAGCGCTAGTACGCCAATCTGCAAAATACCAATAATCAATTTATCGTATTGGCCGAACAGGATTGCGGTGGATTTAATGCCAATCTTCACATCATCATCGCGGTCAACCATCGCATACTGCGTGTCGTAAGCCACCGCCCAGAGAATATTGGCGAGGAACATTAACCAGCAACTCAATGGCACCGACTCACTCACAGCGGCAAAAGCCATTGGAATCGACCAG
>NZ_JANGBZ010000127.1:0-392 GCF_024462915.1 Clostridium sp. DFI.5.61 | reverse complement strand
ATCGGAATGATGATATCCTGATCCGCCAGGGCCAACGCTTCCTGCGTGATGCCCGTTTTCTCCTGTCCCATCAAAATACAGGTCGGGCGAGTGTAATCAATTTCGCGGAAATCAACAGCGTTATCAGAAAGATGGGTTGCCAGAATCTGCATGCCCTGGCCTTTCAGATGAGCGACGGCATCGCCAATGGTGCGGTGCGTTTTCACCTGTACCCAGCTGTTACTACCCGCAGCTGCCGAAGCCATGGTGCGCATCCGGCTGCCAGGCCAGACAGCATGAACTTCATGTACGCCAACGGCATCTGCGGTACGAATAATCGCAGAAACGTTATGAGGTTTGTGGACCTGCTCCATGCAGACGGTCAGATCAGGCTGCCGCCTGGCGAGCATTTC
>NZ_JANGBZ010000126.1:0-426 GCF_024462915.1 Clostridium sp. DFI.5.61 | reverse complement strand
TCCAGGCTTTTCAAGTAGTCTGCCAGCTCCTTGAGTTCACTGCCGGTGTGACCAATAGAAAATGGTTTTGCTACCACTTCTCCAAAAGGGCGGAGAACGGATACCATGCTCTTTCCTTTGGAAACATCGATCCCTGCCACATTGTTCATATTGATCGCTCCTCATCATGGATTTGTTTTGGCGACCAGCCATTCCACCATTGCCGATCCAATCTATTTGATGACACGGGCGCACCAAGGAGGTGGCTCAACCTGCATAAATCGAACGCTGCGAATGAGAGGCCGGCTGACGGACTTCGTCACGGACGCGCTGGTCCTTGGAGGTATACATCAGGCCAAGACTCTCTCATTCTAACAGCTTAGGCAACGATGCGGAAAAAGACACGGCTGGCTGCCGTGCCTTCAACCGTAAATACATTGTAATAGG
>NZ_JANGBZ010000125.1:0-484 GCF_024462915.1 Clostridium sp. DFI.5.61 | reverse complement strand
CCCTCGACCTCCGGCGTGACAGGCCGGCGTTCTAACCAACTGAACTACCGAGCCATTTAATCAATATAAAAACAGATCACTCTGCAACTCTCTGGCAGGGGCAGAAGGAATCGAACCCTCGGCACGCGGTTTTGGAGACCGCTGCTCTACCTGCTGAGCTATACCCCTATATGGTGGGCCTTCACGGGCTCGAACCGTGGACCGGCCGGTTATGAGCCGGCTGCTCTAACCAACTGAGCTAAAGGCCCATTAACCGTTCACACGTTATTTTGAAATTACGGCTTGCCGTCACGAGCAAGTGGCGGCAAGCCGCATTTTTGGCTCCCCAAGTTGGACTCGAACCAACGACCCTGCGGTTAACAGCCGCATGCTCTACCGACTGAGCTATTGAGGAATGTGAAAGGGTCCGGCCCGGTTGGACCGGACCCTTGTGTAGGCACTACCTATTTTCCCAGCCCGTCTCCAGGCAAGTATCTTCGGCAGA
>NZ_JANGBZ010000124.1:0-798 GCF_024462915.1 Clostridium sp. DFI.5.61 | reverse complement strand
GTTCTGGCCAAGTTCCTGGGCATCTGCCCCTTCCTGGGCGTGTCCAAAAAGCTGGGGACACAGCGTGGGCCGAGCCACTCTCCCACAAAGGGAAGCTGCCCAAACAAGATGGAAGCGATCGTTTGGAAGGAGCGCACAGTGTGCGCCCCTTCTGCTGTTTTTTGTGAAATTGGATTGACGGGAACATACAATTTTGGCGCCGGGGCTGGGAGTGGTAGGGGGCGCCGGGGCGGGCAGAGCTTTGGAGAGGAGAACGCTGAGGGCCTTTCAGAGAAAGGAGGGGGAGAGGGGATGGATCTGACGACGCTGGCTGTGGCGGGGATGTCTCTGATCGGGACGCTGGCGGGGACCTTTGGAGGCATCCTGGTGTCCAACAAGCTGACCACCTACCGCATCGAGCAGCTGGAGCAGAAGGTGGCCGCCCACAACAGCCTGGTGGAGCGGACCTACAAGCTGGAGGGGCAGATGACGGAGGTGCAGCACGACATCCGGGACTTAAAATCGGAGATCCGGACATGAGCAGCACTGTGATCCTGGCCGCGGCAGCGGCCTTCGCACTGGGGTGCGTGTTCTGTCTGGGGCTGTGGTGGCTGTCCGCCCACCGGTCCAGAAGGGGGCGCATGGAGACCATGAAAGCCGCCGTCTGGCTGTGCCTGTTCAATGGCTGCGCCTGGGTGTGGTGCTCCTATCTGCTGGCCTATCTGGGCCGTGAGCAGATCGCAGAACAGCTATCCGGGAAAGCCGTCACAGAGATCATTGCCGTGATCCTGGCTTACGCCATCAAATCCATACTGGAGA
>NZ_JANGBZ010000123.1:0-859 GCF_024462915.1 Clostridium sp. DFI.5.61 | reverse complement strand
ATGATGGCGTCCTCGGGGATGACCTCCTTCACGTCCTTCAGGATGCGCTGGGGAGTCATGGGGAAGCGGCCGTCGTTGGAGATGGCCTCGTTGCTGGCCTTGAACGCGGCCTTGGCGGCAGCGATCTGCTCACGCAGCTCGGGGTTGCTCTTGCCCTCGGGGCAGATCTTCTTCACTTCCTCCAGGATCTGGGCCAGGCCGATCTTCAGGTCGCCGATGGCGCCGATCTCCACAGCGTAGTTGCGGCCGATCTCGTTGGGGTCGATGTCGATCTGCAGGAAGGTGGTCTTATCGGGATCGAAGGTGACGCCCTGATACCAGCTGGAGCTGTCGGCCTCGCCGAAGCGGGTGCCCAGGCCCAGGATCACGTCGGCATTGGTGGTCAGGGAGTGGGTGAACTCCAGGCCCCAGAAGCCGGTCTGGCCCACCATCAGGGGATGCTGGTCGGACAGGCAGCCCTGGCCGGCCAGAGTGCGGGACACAGGGAGATCCAGGAACTCGGCCAGAGCAGCCAGCTCCTCGGAGGCCTGAGCCAGCAGGATGCCGCCGCCGGCGTGGAGGACGGGGTTCTTGGCCTCCACCAGCTTCTTGGCGATGGCCTTGGCGGCAGCGGGGTCCAGGGCGGGCTTCAGGGTCTCGTGGCTGTCCTTGTAGGTGCGGGCCCACAGCTCCTCGTCCATCTCACGGGAGAACATGTCCATGGGCACGTCCACCAGGACGGGGCCGGGACGGCCGGCCTCAGCCAGACGGAACGCCTTGTCCAGGATGTAGGGCAGGGCCTCCACATCGTCCACGCGCCAGCTGCGCTTGCACACGGGCTTGAGCATGCTGTACTGGTCGCCGTCCTCATGCATCTGGA
>NZ_JANGBZ010000122.1:0-917 GCF_024462915.1 Clostridium sp. DFI.5.61 | reverse complement strand
CTCGTCACATCCTGGGGCTGAATTCGGTCCCAAGGGTTCGGCTGTTCGCCGATTAAAGTGGCACGCGAGCTGGGTTCAGAACGTCGTGAGACAGTTCGGTCCCTATCTGTTGCGGGCGTAAGAGATTTGAAGGGAGCTGTCCTTAGTACGAGAGGACCGGGATGGACAGACCTCTGGTGCACCAGTTGTCCTGCCAAGGGCACAGCTGGGTAGCTACGTCTGGACGAGATAAACGCTGAAAGCATCTAAGCGTGAAACTCTCCCTAAGATTAGATCTCTCATCCTTTATGGAGTAAGGCTCGACGTAGACTATGTCGTTGATAGGTCGGAGGTGGAAGTGCTGCGAGGCATGTAGCTGACCGATACTAATAAGCCGAGGGCTTGACCTTAAGGTCAAGGAAGAAGAATGCAGGCGCTTGTGAGCGAAGGAAAAGCGAGTTTCACTGTTCGGTTTTGAAGGCGCAGGAGATGCACCTTTAGCTCAGTTGGTAGAGCAACTGACTCTTAATCAGTGGGTCCCCGGTTCGAATCCGTGAAGGTGCACCAAGTGGTCCTGTCCAGGACGCTGGGTGCGTCCTGGGCGGGGACTGCTGAAAGAGGAGCGACGATGGCCCGTTGGTCAAGCGGTTAAGACGGCGGCCTCTCACGCCGCAAACATGGGTTCGATTCCCGTACGGGTCACCAAATTTCTCTTGACAAATCAAAAATAGCGGATATAATACTTACTGTTGGGAAGACGGTAAGGAGAGAAAAGGCGCAAGAACTTTTCTTTGCTTACTTTCTTTTCGGAGAAAGTAAAGTAGGTGCTGATTAGAGCGAGGGTCCACCCGTTCCCATTCCGAACACGGAAGTTAAGCTCGCTTCTGCCGAAGATACTTGCCTGGAGACGGGCTGGGAAAATAGGTAGTGCCTACACA
>NZ_JANGBZ010000121.1:0-939 GCF_024462915.1 Clostridium sp. DFI.5.61 | reverse complement strand
AGGTCGCTGGACCACACCGCGTCGAAGTGCTCCCCCTGGAAGCGCTGCTCCAGGGACGTGAACTCTGCAAGGCTTTACAATCTGAACCGCCCGGCCTTAGCCGGGCGGCTGTGCTCTCTCCTCCTCATCAGATATGCAGGGCCGTCCGCACCAGGAAGATGATGAACAGGTGGGCCGGGTAGAAGGCGTAGAAGAACCACTTAGGAATCTTGGGCTCCACGTGGGTGGGCAGGAAGATCAGCGGCGCGGACAGGAGGGCAAAGATCTCAAAGCCGATGGCGTGTCCCCCCACCACCAGGGCCATCGGGTCCTCCAGGGACCCGCCCCAGAGAGCCGGGAGGTAGCTCAGCACATAGAGCAGCGCCCCCAGCCAGGGCTTGTTCCGGCACAGGTAGAAGATCAGGGTCAGGATGACGCCCGTGTTGGCGTAGTCCGCGTTCAGAACGTTGATGGCCAGCACCCCGAGGAGGAACCACCACCACTTCCGCTCCTTCACGCCGTAGATGGCCAGCAGGCTGAAAAACAGAGTGACAAAGATGTTCCAGCTGGTGAGCTCTTCCCAGAAGTTGTGGGGATGGAAGGCCAGGGCGAAGAAGGGCTGGGAGACCACTGCAAAGAGCGCCAGCCGCCCCAGATACCGCCTGATGTCCCGTGTGTACATCAGGCCAACTGTCAGGCAGTAGCAGAAAATCGGGAAGGCCAGCCGTCCTACCCACCGGAATTCCGGGTGCTGGGGGAAAAAGACGGTCCCCACGTGGTCCACCACCATAGTCAGGATGGCGAACAGCTTCAAAAAGTTCGTGTCCAGGTTGGTCCTAAGCTTTGGCGTCTGTCTCTGTGTCTCTGCGTCCATGTTCGATACTCCTCCATTTGTGTTCTTCACCGCACCGGCCCCCGGGGCGCCCCCCCCCCGGGCGCGGGGGCAAAAAAAAAAACCCC
>NZ_JANGBZ010000120.1:0-1103 GCF_024462915.1 Clostridium sp. DFI.5.61 | reverse complement strand
TATCTGGCCTTCGCCGCTGCCCGGGCCATGATCGCGCCCTCCTCCCGGGTCATAAGGTCCTGGGGGCGGCTGCCGTCCGTCAGGCCCAGCTCCACAGCCTCCTCCAACAGCTCCGGCATGGACGCCTTCTTGGCGGCCGCCTCCCTGCGGTATCTCTCCAGGTACTCCAGCCACTGCTCGTAGGTCACGCTCTCTTCCTCCTCATAGTCTGGGCGATATGCCCCCACGATGTATTTCTTATGCCGCCTGCGGCGCATCACCGCCCCGCCGTTGTCCTCGCTGGCACCGCCGGTGTTGCCGTCAATGGTGGTGATGTAGGTCCCATCCCAGCTCTCACAGATGCCAACATGACCGGCGGAGCTCTTGCCGGAGAAGTTGAAGAACACGATGTCTCCCGGCCGGTAGTCAGTCACCGCCTGCTTCTTGTGGAAGGACATCAGCGTGGGACAGTAGGCGGTCTCTCCGCCGCCGTAGTACAACTCGGGAGCCCCGGCCTCCCGGAACACCCACCAGACGAACACGGCGCACCAGGGGTATTTTCCGGACACCTCCCGCCCATAGTAGGCGGTGTTATACTTCACGTTGTCACTGTTGGCCGGGGATTCTCTGGCCCCGATCTGCGACCGGGCGATCTCCAATATCTTTTCAGCGGTTGCCATAGTGCGCCTCCTCACTTCTGTGCCTTGATCCACCCCGCCTGCTCCATCAGCTGCACCAGTTTGTCATAACCGAACATCGCAGAGAAGGCTACCAGGAAGATGAGGGCGATCAGCGCCACGATCATCCAGCCGGTGATGGCAAAGCGGTAATAGGACCACAGGCCGAAGCCCGCCCCCACCGTCACTACCGCGGCCACCAGGAAGGCCAGCAGGTTGGTGGGGAGCATATCGTACAGCAGGCTCTTGAGCACCTGTACGATGATGTTGGTCACCAGGGTCAGCGCCAGCACCAGGGCCAGCAGCATGGGCAGATAGTTGGTCAGTTCATTCATGGGTCGTTTCCTCCTTTTTGCCGGATCTATCCGGCCAGTTGTTATGTTTGCTCAGGTTCTCCAGTATGGATTTGATGGCGTAAGCCAGGATCACGGCAATGATCTCTGTGAC
>NZ_JANGBZ010000012.1:0-84475 GCF_024462915.1 Clostridium sp. DFI.5.61 | reverse complement strand
CGCACACCCACAAACACCCCGCAGCTGCGGCGCGTTTCTGGGCTGAGGGGCATATCAGAGGATATCCAATCCGGAGATCGCATAGCCAAACATGCTGTTGTTGCGGACCAGGTCCACCGTGAAGCTGCACAGCACCGACTCATCCTCCAGGCTCACCAGGGCTCCGGCCACCTGGACACGGCCGCCGCCCAGCTCGGTGATCTCACCCAGGCGGGTCTCGGTCAGTCCGGCGTCGCCCCGGGCCAGACGGAAGGTGTCGTTCTGCCAGTCATAGCTCACCCGGCCGTTCATCTCCCGGGGCAGGGCGGGCAGTCCGTCGAAGTTGGAGAACAGAGCGCCGGCGTAGTCGGCCACCGTCTCCGCGGGCAGGATCAGCATGTCATCGGTGAGCTCCGCCCGCTCGTCCATCTGGCCGCACAGGCTGAGCATATAGTACAGGCTGTTCCACAGGAACACGTCATCCTGGTCGTTGTAGGCCAGACCCTGTTCCACCATGCACATCACCAGGGCGTTGACAGGGGCCACCATGGCATCCATGGTGCCGCTCTGGGCGGGCACGTCGCCGGGTATGAATTCCCCGGCAGCCGGGGCGGCGGGCGCTCCCTCTCCGACGGCATAGGCGATACCGCCCATGGGTACGATCAGGAGTGCGGCCATCATCAGCGCGATCATCCATTTCTTCATTGAGGGAACCTCCCTTCCTTGTTGTGTATTCAGTATAGCATCTTCCGGCGGAGATATCCTATCGAATTCGTTACGAGAAGATGAAAATTTGGTTACAGAATTGCCCCGGCCCATGCCTCCGCCCTCCCTGAGCTTGTCTTTTTCCCCGTTCTGGGATACAATGGTATCCCAAGTCTATGTTCCAGGCCCCTCAAATATACCTGCCGGGAGGTGCCCCATGAAAAAATTTCCGCCCCGCCGCCGGCTCTGGCCGGCCGCCGCTCTGCTGTGCCTCCTGGCGCTCCCCCTGCTCCTCCCCCGCCTGTCCGGCGGCAGGAGCGCCCCCGCCGCCCCCGCCCAGACGGCGGAGGAGGCCGACTTCTTTGTGCACCTTACCCTCTCCTCCACCCCGCCCCCCTGCCTGAACAGCCCGGAGGTCCTGACACAGGTGCGGGAGATCCTGGGCTCTATGGTCCCGCTCTCCCCCGCTCCCCAGGAGCTGCCCGCGCCGGCGTCCTATCTCACCGCCTGGCGGGGGGAGGAGCAGCTGGGCACCTTCACCATCCACGCCCCCTCCGGGGAGGAGGACGTCCGCCCGGTCTCCTTCCAGGGGGCGGACGGCGCCCGCTCCTGCTGGCAGCTGCCCGCCGCCCAAGTCCGGGCCCTGGACGGCCTTCGGGGCGCGCAGCTGGACTATGAAGAGGCCCAGGCCGAACAGATCCGCGCCGCCATCCAGGCCCCCCAGGCGTGGGTCTGCGGCCAGGTCCGGCGGTCAGACCCCGCCTTCGCCCGGGAGATGGAGCGCCTGTTCCAGCGGGACTTTCAGGACTCCTCCCTCTGGCTGTCAGAGTGGCTGGCCTATCAGTCCCAGGGAACGCTGGACCAGTGGTACGACCTGGAGCGTGCCCGCGCCCTGTCTCTGACCGGCCGGGACGGGGCGGTCTTCCGCTTTTCTCTGATCCCGTATCACGAAAACGCCTACCAGGTCCTGGCCCTCGCCGGTGAGGACGGGCAGGTGGTCCGCCTCCTGGCCCTTCTGCCCAACGACACCCTTGAGGAGCTGGACCTGCTCCTCGCCTCCCCGGATGCATGAATAAAAGCGGGGGCCCCCCCGCGGGGGGGGGGGGGGGGCCCCCGCTTTGGCTTTTACAGATTCTCGTCCAGCGCCTGGGTGAACACCGCGCCGGGCATCACGCCCACCTTGCGGTCGATCTCCCTGCCGTTCTTGAAGAGGATCACGGTGGGGATGTTCATCACGCCATAGCGCATGGCCAGCTCCCCCTCCTCGTCCACGTTCACCTTGCCAATGACGGCCCGGCCCTCATACTCGTCGGCCAGTCCCTCGATCACTGGGCCCAGCATACGGCAGGGGCCGCACCACTCCGCCCAGAAATCCACCAGCATCAGCGCGCCGCCGTTCAGTTCCTTCTCAAAGGTCTCTCTGGTAAAATGCTTCAATGACATTTTTGATCCTTCCCTTCTGTCTCATTGGTGTTCATTGCGTTTCCGGTCCACATACTCCGCCGCGCTCAGGCCCGCGGTGTGGCCCTCGCCCACCGCCTTGGCCACCTGGAGAGGGCCGCCGGTGCAGTCCCCCGCAGCGAACACGCCGGGCAGGCTGGTGGCCATCTCCCGGTCCACCGCAATGGCCCCGTTCCTCAGCTCCAGATCAGGGAGCAGATCGGTGGGGGCCAGGGCGTCCCGAAGGATGAACACCCCCTCGCAGGGCAGCTCCGCGCCGTCGGCCACCAGGGCGCTCACCCGGTCGGTCCCCCGCACCTCCAGCTTTCCGGCCCGGACGAATGGGATCTCCCGATCCAGCCCTTTGGGCTCCTGGGGGGAGACATAGACCACCTGACAGCCCAGGCTTTTCAGGTAGTTGGCCTCCTGGGGGGCGTCCTTGCTCCGGCCCACCACTGTGACCGCCCGGCCCCGGTAGAGCATCCCGTCGCAGGTGGCGCAATAGCTCACCCCCCGGCCCAGCAGCTCCGCCTCCCCCGGGTACTTGGCCAGCCGGGCCACCCCTGGCGCCAGCACCAGAGTGCGCCCCTGGAACACCTCGCTGCCCGCCGTGAGGGCAAACCCCTCCCAGGCCATCACCGCCACCACCCGGCCGGTGTGGAACTCCACCCCCACCCGCTGGGCATGGGCGCTGAAGTGCTCCATCAGTTCCCGTCCGTTGACCCCGGGCAGCCCCAGATAGTTGTCGATCCGCTCCGCCCGGGCCAGGGGGCTCTCCTGCCAGGGATTGCCCACCACCAGGACGCTCTTGTCCCGTCCCCGGGCGGCCACAGCCGCCGCCAGGCCCGCCGGGCCGCTGCCCACCACCAGCACATCGTAGTTCAAGGCCGCGCCTCCTCTCCGCCTCCGGGTGCTCTCCCGGACCTGTGTTCTGGTTTGTCTTATTATACCTGCCTTTTGTCAAAAAGGCAACGCTTTTCCGCGGCGCGCCAGGCCGGTCCCGCCCGCTTTTCTCCGAACTGAACGGAGCTGTCTCCTCTCTTCCCCTCTTTTCTGTATGTTCCCCCGGTTTTCTCCCATTTACGTGGGAATCGGTTGATTATTCCTCTGAAATATGGTATAAAATTAGAGTTAAGTTTACGCAAGAGGAGGACCCGATATGTCCGACGAAACCATTATTTCCACTCAGAGCAGGGAAGGCCCCGCCCCCAGCCAGAATTTCATCCATGAATTTATCGCGGAGGACATCGCCCCCGGCGGCCGCTTTGCCGGGATGCAGGTCCACACCCGTTTCCCGCCCGAGCCCAACGGCTATCTCCACATCGGCCACTGCAAGGCGCTTATCATCGACTTCGGCTCTGCCGAGAAGTTTGGCGGCATCTGCAACCTGCGCATGGATGACACCAACCCGGCCAAGGAGGACACCGAGTACGTGGACGCCATCCAGGAGGATATCCACTGGCTGGGCTTCGACTGGGGCGACCGGTTCTTCTATGGCTCCGATTACTTTGAAAAGACTTACGAGCTGGCTGTGGGCCTAATCAAGAAGGGCCTGGCCTATGTTTGTGAGCTCACCCCCGAGCAGTTCCGGGAGTACCGGGGCGATGTGACCACCCCCGCCCGCTCCCCCTGGCGTGACCGCCCCATCGAGGAGTCTCTGGACCTGTTTGAGCGGATGAAGAACGGCGAGTTCCCCGAGGGCAGGTACACCCTGCGGGCCAAGATCGACCTGGAGAGCGGCAACTTCAACATGCGGGACCCGGTGCTCTACCGCATCCGCTACATCGAGCACCACCGCCAGGGCACCAAGTGGTGCATCTTCCCCATGTACGACTTCGCCCACCCCATCCAGGATGCCCTGGAGGGCATCACCCACTCCCTGTGCTCCCTGGAGTATGAGGCTCACCGCCCCCTGTACGACTGGGTCATCCAAAACACCGACGTCCCCAGCAAGCCCCGGCAGATCGAGTTTGCCCGCCTGGGCATCAACTATACAGTCATGTCCAAGCGGAAGCTGCGCAAGCTGGTGGAGGAGGACTACGTCTCCGGTTGGGACGACCCCCGCATGCCCACCCTGTGCGGCCTGCGCCGACGGGGCTATACCCCCGTCTCCATCCGCAATTTCTGCGACCGCATCGGCGTGGCGAAGGCCACCTCCACCGTGGAGTATGCCTTTTTGGAACACTGCCTGCGGGAGGATCTGAACGAGCATGCCCAGCGGGCCATGGCGGTGCTCCATCCCATCAAGCTGACCATCACAAACTACCCCGAGGGTCAGAGCGAGACCCTGGAGGTGGAGAACAACCCCAACGATCCCGGCGCCGGCACCCGCACAGTCTCCTTCTCCCGTCACCTGTATCTGGAGTCCGATGACTTTCTGGAGACCCCGGTCCCCAAGTACAAGCGTCTCTTCCCCGGCGGGCCTGAGTGCCGCCTGAAGGGGGCCTACCTCATCACCTGCACCGGCTGCGTCAAGGACGAGGCGGGCAACGTGGTGGAAGTGCTGGCGGAGTATGATCCACTCTCCCGGGGCGGAGACCCCGCCGACGGCCGCAAGGTGAAAGGGGCCACCCTACACTGGGTGGACGCCGCCACCGCCGTGGACGCCCAGGTACGCCTGTACGACAACCTGTTCACCGACCCCGACCCGGACGCCGGGGATAAGAACTTCCTGGACTGCCTGAACCCCAACTCCCTGGAGGTGCTGGAGGGCTGCAAACTGGAGGCCTCTCTGGCCGATGCCCAGGCCCCCGCCCACTACCAGTTCCTCCGGCTGGGTTACTTCTGCGTGGACAGCAAAGATTCCAAGCCCGGCGCTCTGGTGTTCAACCGGGCGGTCTCCCTGAAGGACAGCTTCAAGCCTGGCAAGTGAGCCGGGCGCCTGTCCACCCTGAAACGATAAAACACCGCGCCGCGTACAGCTTTCCTGTACGCGGCGCGGCATTTCTGCGCCTACTCGACGGGACACCGGATCCCGTTCACCTCCACCGCCTCCAGATCCTCCAGATCCGGGGGGGCTTCCCGCAGGAACCAGTTCAGGATCAGCAGACCGTCCTCTCCCGCGTTGGCACAGTAGTCGGGCCGTCCTTCTTTCTGAAAGACATGCTCCTGCTCCAGCTCCCAGGCCGTCCCATCCCGGTAGAGCAGCCGGATCTCCGGGGCCTCCCGGAGCACTTCGAGGTTGACGGGATTTCCCTCGGCAGGCACAGCCGTCTGGGCGGAGATCAGCGCCGGGCTGACTCTCACCTGCCGGATCTCCCCGTCCCCCGGTACCCGGACCACCCGCTCCTCCAGCACCTCCTCCGCCGGGATAGTCAGCAGAGTGCCGCCGGGCACGTCATCGGCAGAGGGGACCCCGTCCACCGCCCTGGAAAAGTAGAGAAGGAGCTTGGGGTCTTCCACCTGACTCATGTCCTCCTCCACGCTGACGGTAAAGACCTGATAGGTGCTCCCCCGCTTCTCTCCCTCCAGCACTTCCTCCCAGCCGAGGTTTCCTCCCAGATCCTGCCCATTCCGGCTGGGCTCCACAAAGGAGGAGAAGGGGGACTCCTTCGGGCCCGCCTCTCCCTGGATCAGCTTCCAGTAGAAGGGAGGCGTTTCCGCCGCCTCTTCTCCGTTTGGGGCGGTCAGCCGGTAGACCACGGTACAGCTGTGGCTGGTAAAGGTGACGCCCTGGATCTCCACCATCCCGTCCTCCAGGCGGACCGTCTCTCCCACCTCCTGATAGAAGGGGATCAACTGTCCCGCGTTTTCCCCCAGCAGCCGGTCCAGCGCGGCGAAACCGCCCATGCCCCAGGCCATGCCGGTCCCCAGGACCAGACACAGGCATACAGCCGCCAGGACCGGTCCTCTTCTCCTCCTCGGCCGCTCCGCCGCCCGGGCCCTGACCCTGGTCTCCAGGCAGGCCAGCTCCGCCGGGACGGGCCGGCCGGCCTCCTCTTCCCGCATTCTCTGGTATTCCTCCATGCGCTCCATCTTCAGACCTCCTCACTCAATTCCAGCTTCAACAGCTTCAGCGCCTTTTTCTCCCGTGTGTGGACCGTGCTCCTCGGCATCCGCAGCAGCTCTGCCGTCTCCCGCAAAGTACAGTCGAAGAAATAGCGCAGAAGGATCACTGCTCTCAGCTGCTCCGGCAGTGCCTGGACCGCCGCCCTCAGAGGCAGGTGGTCCGGGTCCTCCCAGGCCTGCTCCGGCAGCTGGTCCACCGCCTGTTCCCGGTCCTGCCGTTTTTTCTCCCGGCTGCACTCGTTGAGCAGGATGCGGGTGAGCCAGGTGGTGAAATATTCCGGGTGGCGCAGTCTCCCGCAGGCCCTCCAGCCCCGGAACACCGCCTCGTCCACCACGTCCATGGCCGCGCTGTCATCGGACAGCCACATCCGCGCGATGCGCCACAGCCGTTCCCGGCACTGTTCCACCCCCTGCCAGTACTCCTGGTCGTTCACGCTGCTCCCCCCTTTCTGCCTATTAGACCCTCGGGAGCCCCCCTTTGTCCAGGGGAGTACAAAATTTTTTAAAAAAGTCCCGGCCTGACGCATTTGCGCCAGGCCGGGACTTTTTATGCACACTTTTTTCTGTTGGTTCAGCCAACAACAAAGGTCAGGGTGTACGTCGCCTTGGTGCTCCCGTCGGGTCCGGTGACCTCGATGGTGGTCTTGCCGGAGGCGGGCACGCTCACCGGGCAGCGGCTGGAGACCGACTTCCCGTTGACCTTCAGGTCCTTGATCCGGTTGGACATGGCCACGGGCGTAAAGGTAACGGTGCTCTGAAGGGCCCCCACCTTTACCTCGTAGTCATACTCATAGGGCACGAACTTGTTGGGGATGGCGTACTTCAGACGGCCGTCCTCCAGCTTGTCGTCCACAGTGTCGAAGCCGGTCTTGTACTTGAAGTCGTGGCCCACCAGGGTGGCATCCTTGAAATAAATGTTGCTGAGATGGGCGTTAGTCTTGTAGTCAAAATACAGCCCATCTTCCGGCTGTGCGTTCTCACCGGTGCGATCGATCTCAAGACGATAGTAGGTCTTACCGTCATAAACGCCCTTATACTGAGCATGGATGTGCTTGCCGCTCTGAGTCAGGCCAGTCCAGTTCAGCGTCTCATACTCGTTGCCGTCCTGAGCCATCAGAGTGCCGTCGCCGCGGCGGTTATCAGTCAAAGCTGCGCCGCCAAAGTCCACAAACTTCTGGAGGCACTGCTCCCACATGGTCAGGTAGTCGCCGCCCATTCCGATGCGGTTGTGGCCGGTGTACAGCTCCTTGACCTGAGCGCCGTCCTTGGTATAGATGTCCATCAGCTGCTGGTGCAGTGACAGGAGCAGATCCTGCTTCACACCGGTAGCACCGGTATTGTCTGCCACCCAGTAGCGGTTGACGGCGTAGATGTCGGAGGAGAAGAGCAGACCGTTGGCCCGGTCATAGATCAGGATGGATGCGTCCTCATGGCCGGGAAGATGAACTACCTCGAACTTACAGTTGCCCAGATCGAAGACATAGCCCTCATCAATCAGGTGCACCTTGTCTCCGGTGTAGCTTCCGGTCCTCTCTGTATCGACCACCGCATTGGCGCTGGTGTACTTCTTGTTGTACTCCTGGATGCTCCAATCCCCGCCGGCAGGGCCGACGCGGTCACACATGTAAATGTCCATCCCCTGCTCATAAGCATAAGGCATGGCACCGGAGTGATCGCCGTGGTTGTGGCCCAGCACGAAGACAAAGGGCTTGGTCGCCACTTCCTTCACCCGGTCGATCAGTGAGATATTTGTATTGGTAGGCATCAGGCCGTCATACAGAATGCCCATCTTGCTGCCCTCGATATAGTAGGCCGCTGCCTGGAAGTTGTCGAAGTAGCGGTAGACCGCGGGGAAGTTTTCCCCGGCGTCATGCAGCTTGTCAAAGGCAAAGTCGTGCCACGCGGGACGCTCGATCCGCCACATGAACTTGGTGACAGGGCTGTCCTCCATGCCGGGCTTGGTGGCATAGCACTCCACGTCCACGATAAGCCAAGTCGCGTCGTAAGGCAGGTCTTTGTTGTTGTTCAGGCCAAAGCAGGGGTCAGTGGAGTAGCCGGGGATATAGTCATACCAGTCGCTCCAGCCGGTGCCCACGTACACGCCCACGCCGCGGTCCTGGACAAACAGGCCGTTCAGCTCGGGGTGGGAGTACTTGTCCACCTTACAGCGCCAATGGACCACGGCATCCTGGGTGGAGGTGAACCACTCGGGACGGACACGGACGAACTTCCGGTTGCTCACCGGCATGGCCCACACGGGGCAGACCACGCGCCTGTCAATGGATTCGATGATGATGCGTGCCTCGGTGTCGGTGATGCCATCGGTGGGATTCAGGGTGGTGTTGCTGCGGCCCCGCATAAAGTTGCGGCCCACCAGGATATTCAGAGCGTCATAGCAGTTCTTGTCGATCTTGTTGGTGTCATCGAACTTGGAGATGTAATCGGCACCCAGCTTGGACATCTTGAAAGCGCTGACCAGGATCACAGCCGCGTCCTCCCGGGTCATCTCGGACATGGGATAGAAGCAGTCCTCGGGGGAGGTGGCGGTGAGCACGCCCATATCCAGGGCGGACTCGATGGCTTTCACATAGTCATTGTCGCCAGTGACATCATAGAAGTTGCGCACCCGCTCCGTGGTCATGACCTCGCCCTTGTCATTGATGTCCGTGCCGTCGTCCATCACGGCGTTGTAGTGGGGCCAGCCGAAATATTTGGCCAGGCGGATCATAAAGTCGCCCCGGGTCATGGGGTGATCCACCTCGATGGCGTGGGCTCCGGCGGTCTGGCCGGTGTGCAGGGTCACGGCATAGGTGGTGCTCCCCAATGTCCAGGAGATCTCCACATCGTAGCCGCCCACGCCGTCCCGCATGATGGTGGTTCCGTCCGGGTCCACAGAGACCAGGTGCTTATTGGTGGTACGCCAGGTGCCCTCGCTCTGCACCTTGCCGTCCTTCACCGCCACCAGCTTGATGGGCTGGACAAACTCCAGAGTATAGGTCTTGCTCTTCATGTTCTCAGCCACGCCATCGATATAGATGCCGTCGCCCTGCTTGCCGACCTGCTGCTTGGTGGTGGTGTCCGCCGCGGAAGCCGCGGTGATGATCCCGCCGGGCAGAATGGTGGCGATCCCCAGGCCCGCAGCCCCGATGGCCAGACCCTTTACAAAGTCTCGGCGGGTAATGCCGCTGCTCTGCACGTTCTCCTTTTTACCACTCACTTTGTATTCCTCCTCATTTCTCAATTTGCAATATCACTCCGGGCGGGGCGCGTCCCCTCAATGCTTCACGCTCTGTCTCCGCCGTCCCGGTGGTTGCACACGCTCAATCTAGATCTTCCTCCTGCTCTGCCAGCTTGCGGCGGAACAGGATCTTGCACAGGATGATGCTGGCGTAGAACAGAATCATCAGCGGGATGGCCACCAGGACCTGGGATGTCACGTCAGGCGGCGTGATGACGGCGGCCACGATCAGGATGATCAGCACTACATATTTAAAGTTCTTCTGCAGCGTCTTGGGCTTGACCAGCCCCACGCCGGTGAGGGCCACCAGCACAATGGGGGTCTCGAAGATCACGCCGAAGATCAGCATGGTGGAAATGACATAGCTGACATACTCCTGCACTGACACCATGGCAGTCACAGTCCCGGAGGTATTCAGCCGTGCAAAAAAGCCCAGCAGGATGGGCAGCACGATGGTGAAGGCGAACAGGGCACCCAGGCAGAACAGCAGCAACCCCACCGTGATGATCAGGTTGAAGCCCATCTGTTCCGCCCGCTTCAGCCCCGGCTGGAGGAAGCGCCAGATGTGATAGATGATGACAGGGATGATGATCACCACGCCCCCCACCAGGGAGATCCGCACGTAGGTCATCATCAGCTCAGCCGGTGCAATGTACACAAAGGAGAAGTTCTCTCCCCGGGAGAGCAACAGGTTGGTGAACCACTCCGCCTGGCTCAGGCAGAGTGCCACCCCCACCAGAAAGCAGACCGCGCAGATGGTCAGCCGGCGGCGCAGCTCATTCAGGTGGGCCAGCAGGGACATCCTGCCCCCCTGGGGCACGTCATCCTCCAGCTCGTCCGTCTCCTCTCCGTATTCCTCCCGTTCCTTCCGATCCGTTTCAGCGCCCGGACCGTCCTTCGCTCTGGTTTTCTTCTTGTCCTGCTCTAATGTGGCGCGGCTCATGGATGGGCTCAGGACTCTTTGCTGTCGTGCTTCTCTTCAGCCTTCTCCGCGGCGGCGCTGCTCCGCTTAAAGTTTCCAATGGTCTGCCCAATGGCCTTGCCCAGCTTCGGCAGCTTGGTGGGCCCGAAGATCAGCAGAGCCACCGCCAGGATCAGCAGTATCTCCACAGTACCAAATTTTCCAAACATTACAATCCGCTCTCCTTTATTCTTGACAATTTCTGCCGCCGGAACTGCTCAGCCCTCCTTGGCCTGCTCCGGCTGCTCCACTTCTTCGGCAGGCTCCGCCTGCTCTGCTTCTTCGGCGGGCTCCTCTACAGGCTCCGCCTCCTGCTCGTTCTCCGTCTGCTTCTGAGACTTCTCCTCCTGCTTCTTTCCGGACTTTTTCTCCTCTTCCTCTTCCTCCAGCAGTTCGTCCCAGTTGTTGCTGTCTGCATAGTGACGCAGTGTTCCCACCGCCTTGCCCGCCATCTTGCCCAGCGCGGGCAGCTTCGACGGGCCGAAGATGATCAGCGCCACCACGAGCACGACGATCAGCTCTCCTGTTCCGATATGCATCGTTCAACTTCCTCCCTTTCATCCCGCTCAGCCCATTGTCAGAGCGGCTGATGCGCTTTTAATGCCTAAACCGTCCGACATGGCCATTTTTGAGCTGTTTCACAAAAAACACCCTAGCCGGACAGCGCTCCCTTTATGCATGAGATTCATTTTTGTGAAAGCCTGTCCCATGTGTTCTTGTCAGTTTCAGACAACTTCGTGTCCTCTGAGGCTCTATTTTATCATTCATTCTGCCTGAAGTTAAATCTATTTTTTGCATCTACCCGTTTTACAATTTCATAATATCTAATTCATTCATTATTTGTGTTTATTTTTTCATTGTTTTAAAAGGATTTCTGGTAGAGTTATCCCATTTTTCGTTAACAATTTTGTAACAAATATCCGAATCGCTTTTCACTTTCCGCTGGATTGAAAAATATTTTCTCTCCCCCCTCCACCTGTGCCAGCCTTCTGATGGATCTCCCCTCTTTACTCAGCACAAAATTGGCAGTCCTGTACAAAATTCAATTTCAAAATTTGTACATTATAGTCATGCCTATATGACATTCTCCTGTGTCCCTTCATTGTCTGAATCTGAATCAAAACGCCGTGTTCCTCTATTCCGTTCCTTGCCGTTCCGCTCGCTCTCTCTGTGCGGGCATGGGCTGCTGAGCCGATAATATTCTTTAACGCAGATTTCACACTTCAGCTGTTTTGGACTTAACGCAGAGCCGCTAGAATAGCCTTGACCCAGCGGTCACAAACTGTCCAAGAGAAATTGGGAGGAACAAACAAACATGAAAAAAATCGCAACCGCACTTCTGTCCTGTGCCCTGGCCGCCGCCACGCTGGCCGGCTGCGCCGCCAACGCCGCCCAGGTCCCGCAGGAGTCTCAGGAACCGCATACCGCCGCTCTGACTGCCACTGCGGCCGCGTCCGTCAAGTCCCCTAAATACGTCTTCCTGTTCATCGGGGACGGCATGAGCTACCCCCAGATCCAGTCCACCTCCGACTACCTGGGTGCCCTGAAGGATGCTGACTACTGGCAGGCCCAGCCCAGTCTGGATGACAACCAGGGCGCCATCCTCGACGGCCCCGAGTACCTCAACTTTATGAACTTTGAGGCTGCCGGCTCCGCCGTCACCTATGACTCCAACTCCTTCGCCCCCGACTCCGCTTCCACCGCCACCTCCATCTCCACCGGCCACAAGACCTACTCTGGCTCTATCAATGTGGATGAGACCGGCACCATCGAGTATGAGACCATTGCCGAGCAGCTGAAAGCCCAGAAGGGCTGGGAGATCGGCGTCATCACCTCCGTCAACCTGAACCACGCCACCCCTGCCGCCTTCTATGCCCATCAGGCCAGCCGCAGCAGCTACTATGAGATCGGCCTGGAGCTGGTCGAGTCTGGCTTCGACTACTTTGCCGGCGGCGGACTGCTCAAGCCCACCGGCAGCAGCGGAGACCAGACCGACCTGTATGAGTTGGCCCAGGAGGCCGGCTACACCGTGGCCAAGACCCACGCCGAGGCCGACGCCATCGGCACCAATACAGAGAAAGCCATCATCATCGACGAGGACCTGGCCGACTCCGACGCCATGGCCTATGAGCTGGACCGCACCGACGACATGTGGGCTCTGGCTGACTATGTAGCCAAGGGCATCGAAGTGCTGGACAACGACACCGGCTTCTTTATGATGTGCGAGGGCGGCAAGATCGACTGGGCCTGCCACGCCAACGACGCCGCCTCCTCCATCCACGATACCCAGGCCCTGGCCGATGCGGTACAGGTGGCCATCGACTTCGCCAAGGAGCATGCTGACGAGACCCTCATCCTGGTCACCGGCGACCATGAGACCGGCGGCCTGACCATCGGCTTCGCCGGAACCGACTACGACACTTATCTGGATCTGCTGGAGAACCAAAAGATCTCCTTCGCCAAGTACGACAGCGACTATGTGGCCTCCTATAAGGCCAACAAGCCCCCCTTTGGGACCGTGCTGGCCGACATTGAGAAGCTCTTTGGCCTGAAGGCCCAGGGCGAGGAGGGCGACAAGCTGGTCCTCACCGCCTATGAGATGGAGCAGCTGCGGGCCGCCTATGAAAAGAGCATCAACGGTACCGCCTCCAGTCAGTACGACCAAGCGGAGTATGTGCTCTACGGCACCTACGAGCCCCTCTCTGTCACCATCACCCACATCATCAACAACAAGTCCGGCATCTCCTTCACCTCTTACAGCCACACCGGCCTGCCCGTGGCAGTCCTGGCCGAGGGCGCAGGCAGCGAGATGTTCAACGGCTACTATGACAACACCGACATCTACAACAAGCTGGCCGACCTGCTGAATATCGCCTGAGCTGGTCCAGACAGCCCCTTCCGGGCCCGCCTCCGGCATATTTGCCGGGGGCGGGCCGCCCCTGTGTTCTGGAATGAGACATTTTCCTGTCCCCCGAAATCATGCGAAAAGGAGTTTTCATCCATGCTCGACCGCCTCAGATCCCATTCTTTTTCCTACCAAGCTCCTGTGCTGGTATGCCTGCTGGCCATCCTGCTCCTTCTGGTCCTGCCCACTGGCTTTGAGGGCGCCCTGATCCACCAGGAGGCGGAGCGCTGCACCGCCCGGGTGCTGGAGACAGACAACTCCGCCATCATCGACACCGGCCTGGTCCGCTCTGGTGAGCAGCGCTGCCAGCTTGAGATCCTGGACGGCAGATTTCAGGGAAGGACGGTCACCGGGATCAACATGCTCAACGGCTCTCTGGAGCAGGACAAGCTCTTCTCTCCCGGGGACAGGGCCCAGGTGGTGGTGAGCCACGACGGGGACACCATCACCAATGTCACCATGAGCGACCACTACCGCCTGGGCTGGGAGACCCTGATGGCCGCCGGCTTTGCCCTCTTCCTCATCCTGTTCGCTGGGCGCACCGGGGTGCGTGCCATCGCCTCCTTCGTACTGACGGTGCTCTGCCTGTGGAAGCTCCTGGTCCCCCTCTACCTCAAGGGCTGGAACCCCATCTGGGTCGGGCTGGCCATCACCCTCTTTCTCACCATTTTGATCATCGCTCTGGTGTACGGCTTTGACCGGCGGTGCTGGGCGGCGGTATCCGGCTCCTTTCTTGGCATCCTGGTCACCTGTGTGCTGGGCATCCTCTTTACCGACCTGTTCCAGATCCACGGGGCAGTGATGTCCTACTCCGAGAGCCTGCTCTACTCCGGCTACGCCCACCTGAGCCTGACCCAGATCTTTATGGCCTCCATCTTCATCGGGGCCTCCGGCGCGGTGATGGACCTGAGCGTGGACATTACCTCCGCCGTCCACGAGGTGGTGGAGAAGCGTCCCGACCTGAGCTGGCAGGAGGCCGCCCGCTCCGGCCTCAACGTGGGCCGGGCCGCCATGGGCACCATGACCACCACCCTGCTCTTCGCCTACTCCGGCGGCTACATCGCCCTGCTCATGGTCTTCATGGCCCAGGGCACCCCGGTTGACCACATCCTGAACTACAAGTATGTGGCGGCGGAGATCATCCACACCGTCATCGGCTCCTTCGGTCTGGTCACCGTGGCCCCCTTCACCGCCCTGTGCGCCGGACTTTTCCTGGCCCGGCGCGGCGGCCATCCTCAGCCCCAGGAGGAGGCAGATGGATGATCTGCCGGAGCCCCCTGCTCTCCATGGGAGTGTCCTTCTGAAATGCCTGCCGATGCTGCCGGGCTTCTGAGTCCCTCCTCTGCGGCCTGAAGATGCTGGTTTCTGCGGTACTTGCACCGGGGCATCCTGCGGGCCCCTGTGCTGTGAAGTGGTGACACAGCCGCTCCGGGCATCTCCAGCTTTGATCACTTTTGTGACGTTCAGAACGTGACCTGCTCTGAGTGGCATGCGGTGTGCGCCGTCGGGAGTCAATGCCCGCGCCCTGATGGTGCCGCTGAGACTTACATAATACGCGCCTCTTCCTTGTGCTCCGGGGCTGGGCGTGGTACACTAGAAGCATCCCAAAATTCAGAAAACAGGAGGGCTTTCCATGGAACTGCGCGCTGTCACAGGGGACATCACCAAATTGCAGGTGGACGCCATCGTCAATGCCGCCAATACCTCCCTGCTGGGAGGCGGCGGGGTGGACGGGGCCATTCACCGGGCGGCCGGGCCGGAGCTGCTGGCCGAGTGCCGCACTCTGCACGGCTGTCCCACCGGCCAGGCCAAGGCCACTGGAGGCTACCGCCTGCCCGCCCGATACGTCATCCACACAGTGGGCCCCGTGTGGCACGGAGGCGGGCATGAGGAGGCAGAACTGCTGGCGGACTGCTATCGAAACTCCATGGCTCTGGCCCTGGAGCTGGGCTGCCGCACCGCGGCCTTCCCTGCCATCAGCACCGGGGTGTACCACTATCCGCCGGATCAGGCCGCCCGGATCGCGGTGGACACTGTCCGCCGCTTCCTGGAGGAGCATCCGGAGGGGCCCCAGGTCACCTTTGTCTGTTTTGACGCCAGGACCGAGGACCTCTATCAGGCCCAGCTGGCCGAGCTCTGAATCGTTTGGGAGGACCGAAGGGGCCTCCCAAATATTTTTTCATCCTGTTGTTTTGTCGGCGCACGACGAAACACGACGAATAGCGCCGCCGTTTCAGGGCATCATAAGCCCGGGGCCAAGACCTCCATACAGGTTTTACATACTTTTTTCCTCCCTGCGGTGGCGGCGCCAGGCGGAGTGTGATAGGCTGAAAAAAACAAACGGGGGGCGTTGATGACGAGGCGAAAATCAGAACTTCCCCGCGCGGTGCTGCTGTGCGCGGGTCTGCTGCTGGGGGCAGCCCTGCTGGGCATGGGACAGAGCCGTGCCGGAGAGACTCCCTACTGCCGCATGGAGCTGCCCCCGGGCTATGCCTTGGTCCAGCCGGAGGACGGCGGCCCTGTCTCGCTCACCAAGGACGGCGCAGTCACTGGCGGGCTGCGGCTTCTAGGGGGCGGCGGGGATCGGGCGCTGGAGCACGACATTCTGTGGTCCTCCTACCGCTACGGGACCGGAGCATACAGCCGCTCCGGAGTGGTGTGTCAGGAAGGGGAGCGGCTGGTCCGCTACTTTGTGGACTGCGGCGACTCTGGGATCTGTGAGCTGTGGTTGGACCGGAGGCGGGTGCTCCCTGTGGAGGAGGAGCAACTCCTGGACCGGTTCACAGGCATGGCATAAGAGTCGAAAGGCGTCCATCCGCAGTGTGCGGATGGACGCCACTTTTTATCATGTCTCCGGCTCTGCCCAATTCAGGCTGCGGCCCACGGCTTTGTGCCATCCAGCCAGCAGAGACCGGCGGACGGGCTCCTCCATCTGGGGCTGATACAGTCTGTCCAGGGTCCACTGGGCGCGAATCTCATCCAGACTGTCCCACACCCCCACCGCAAGGCCCGCCAGATAGGCAGCCCCCAGAGCGGTGGTCTCCCGGATCATGGGGCGGCGGACCGGCTTGTCCAGGATATCCGCCTGGAACTGCATCAAAAACCGGTCCCGGCTGGCCCCGCCGTCCACTCGGAGTTCGGCCAGGGGCAGGCCGGTGTCCTGCTCCATGGCCCGGACCAGATCCCAGCTCTGGTAGGCGATGGACTCCTGGGCCGCTCGGATAATGTGTTCCCGGGTCGTGCCCCGGGTGAGCCCCACCAGGCAGCCCCTGGCATACATATCCCAATAGGGGGCTCCCAGGCCGGTGAAGGCCGGGACCAGATAGACCCCGCCGGTATCCGGCACCTTCTGGGCGTAGTACTCCGCATCCCGGGACTCGCTGAAAAACCGCAGCTCGTCCCGTACCCACTGGATCACCGCTCCGCCCACGAAGACAGAGCCCTCCAGTGCATACTGCACCGAACCGTTGAGGCCCACAGCGATGGTGGTGAGCAGACCGTTCCTGCTCCGGCACAGCTCCCGCCCAGTGTTCATCAGGAGGAAGCAGCCAGTCCCATAGGTGTTTTTGGCCTCCCCTGGAGAGAAGCAGGCCTGCCCGAACAGGGCCGCCTGCTGGTCACCGGCGATGCCGGCGATAGGGACCTCCACTCCCTGGAGGTTCACAGTGCCATACACCGCGCTGGAGTCCCTCACCTGAGGCAGCATCTCCATGGGGATGTCCAGCGTCCGGCAGATGTGCTCATCCCAGCACAGGCGCTGGATGTCGAAGAGCATGGTACGGCTGGCGTTGGTATAGTCGGTGACGTGGACCCGGCCGCCGGTGAGCTTCCAGATGAGCCAGGAGTCCACCGTTCCAAAGAGCAGCTCCCCCCGACGGGCCCGCTCCCTTGCCCCCTCCACGTGGTCCAGGACCCACTTCAGTTTGGTGGCGGAAAAATAGGCATCCGGCAGCAGGCCGGTGTGTTCCCGGATGTAGGAGGTGAGCTCGTCATCCGCCTTCAGCTCCTCGCACAGGGCCGCGGTGCGGCGGCACTGCCAGACGATGGCGTTGTACACCGGCCTGCCTGTCTCCCGGTCCCAAACGATGGTGGTCTCCCGCTGGTTGGTGATCCCGATAGCCGCCACCTGGGCGGGGTCCACCCCGCTCTGGGCCAGCACCTCGGTGAGGACACTGTATTGGCTGGAATAGATCTCCATGGGATCATGCTCCACCCAGCCGGGCTTTGGGTAGTGCTGTCCAAATTCCCGCTGGGCCAGGCCGACAATATTCTGCTGCCGGTCGAACAGGATGCATCGGCTGCTGGTGGTGCCTTGATCCAGGGCGAGAACATAGGGGCGGTCAGACATAACAACACGGCCTTTCCTGGTGAATGGTGGTGGTTTGCCTCCATTATGTCAGAAATGTTCTGGATTGTAAAGGGGCGGCTGCGGGAAAGGACGTCCGGGCGCGGAGGCGCACCGGAAGAACGGCAGTCGCATAGAATGGGCTGTGGCAAAGCCACGCAATCTTGAATGAAGAAAAGGAGACCCAAATGAACCGTTATCTTCCTTCAGACAGAAGTCTGACACGCTGGGACTCCATGTGCTCCCAGGGTACGGGCAGCCGCTGCTCGTGCTCCTGCCCGCCTTCCTGCCAGCCCGTCTGTCCCGGGCCCGGCCCCAGTCCCTGCCCGCCCATCTGCCCCGGGCCTGGGCCTGCTCCCTGCCCGCCTATCTGCCCTGGGCCTGGCCCTGCTCCCTGCCCGCCTATCTGCCCCGGGCCCATCCCGCCCGTCGGGACCGGCCCCACTGGCCCCACCGGCCCGCAGGGTATCCCTGGACCTAACGGTGCCACTGGCCCTACCGGCCCTCAGGGTATTCCCGGGCCCTCACCTGTCAAGTAAGCAAAAAGCCACTTCCTCCAATACGACAAATAAATGGCAGACTTATGATAGATATTATCACAAGTCTGCCATTTATGATTTCAAATTGTCGCGATCGTGTTTTAAGATACTTCAACAAGGGGCTTATCTGATAGGATCACACCGCCTTCCTGTCCGTTTGATCTTTCAAGAGATCCAAGCATTTTTTATAATCATCTAAATATTTCCATTGTATTTCAATTTGGTCCGCCCTGTAGATCCGAATGGAGCGGATCAGGGCATCTACGATCTCCTGGGTCAAAGACTCGACCTGCTCGCAGGGGCGGAACAGCCAAACAAAGCCATTCTCTGTGGCATTTCCCAGCAGCTCCCTCATCTGTTCAGTAAGCTGTCTGTTCTGTGCCTCCAGCTCTTGGATCTGTCTGCTTAGGTGGTCACGTCTTGTCTTATACTGTTCAGTCGAGATCACCCCATCGTTCAGCTGCTCAAACAGCTCTATTCGGGACCGATTTGATGCTTTGATCCGCTTTTCTAACGCTCTGATCTGCTGTTCCAGTATGGATACACGTGTACCGCGATTTTTCTTTGCCTGCTGAATCAGCTGGCCCGTATCCACAACGATCCTGGCCTGCTGCCGGATCGCAAGCAGGACCGCGTCTATCAGGTCCTGCTCCATCAGTCTGCCTTCCATGCAGTTGGGAGAATCGCGGAATTTCCTGGTATTGCAATAAAAGTATCGGACCGTGGTGTTGCTGCGGCGCATGGCCCTGCCGCATCCCGCACAGTGCAGCTTTTTATAGAACAAGTGCGGCGGTGCTGTCATTTTTCTCTTTTCCAAATGGTCGATACACCGCCGCGCCTCCTGAAACTCGTTTTCGGAGACAATGGCCTCAAAACAGTCGGGAACGATGATCCAGTCCTCCCTTTTTGTTTTCCGGCGCTGCTTGCTGCCGACCCGAAGATTGGGGCGCATACCGCTGATGGCCTTGCCGGTGTATCGTTCCTCATAGAGAATTGACAGCACCACAAAATTGTTCCAAAAACCATCCTCCAGGGCCGCTATCTTTTTGCCCGGATACTTCTGCCTCATGTAGATCAGGGGAGAGGGCACATCTTCCAGATTAAGCGTTCTGGCAATTTCCGTGGTGCAAAAGCCCGCCAGGGTCATATCGAAAATACGCCGGACCACTTTGGCCGCTGGCGGGTCGATCACCAGTCTATGCTTATCTTCACTGCTTTTCACATAGCCGTAGGGAGCAACGCTGCAAAAGTAATCGCCACGCCGCAGGCGGGCATATCGGCTGCTCTTTACCTTTCGGGAAATATCCCGGCTGTAAAGATCGTGAACCAGAGCTTTGCAGGCGATGTCCAGGCCCCCGGTTGAGCCAATGTATTCGTTGCTGTCATAGCCGTCGTTGACAGATATAAAACGGACCCCAAGAAAGGGAAACACCTGTTCCAGATAGCTCCCGACCTCTTTGTAATTCCGGCCAAAACGGGAGAGATCTTTGACAAGAATGGCCGCGACTTTCCGCTGCCGTACCAGCTCCAACACGCGTTTGATGCCTGGACGGTCAAAGTTGGTCCCACTGTGTCCATCATCCACCACTTCCATGACCTTGTAGGCTGTAAATTCCGGATGCTGCTTCAGATAGCAGCCGATCAAATCCCGCTGATTGGAAATGCTCTCCGATTCCCCTGTGTTTTCATCCTCCAAAGACACTCGAAGATAGGAGATCAAAAGGCCGCTTTCCGGGGGAGCAAACAGTTCATTCATCCCGCCACCTTCTCTCTGCTATGAGCTCTCTCCGTCAAATGATCAGTAAGCAGATGGTATCCATCCTGAAATTTCAGCGTGATCCGCACCCGTTTTTTCTCAAATATATCGATCCGCTGCACAAGACCGGCCAGCATTTTTTGAGAAAGCTCCATACCCCTCTCATCGTTCAGGAAGTCTTTCAGCCATCTGTTATTGAGCATCAGGTGTTCGGCCATGCAGCGTTTCTGACTCAGGAGGGCGTCGATCTGCTGCTGGAATGCCGCCTCCGTCTTTGTGTATTCTTCCTTGGCAGAGAGATACTGGCTCTTGCTTAAGACGCCTTCTATGTAGTTCTCATAGATGCCGCGTTTTAGGGTGCTGCTGCGGGCGAGCTTTTGTCGAAGGGTCCGGATCTCGGCATCCATATCCGCGATTTGGTCTTTGGTTTCCCCCGAATCCCACACCTCCGTTACTATCCTTTTCAAGTCGGCGGCAATGCGGATCTGAGCCTGGATCGTAGAAAGGGCCGCCTCCCGCAGCTCTTTCTCCGAAACCATATTTCTGGCACACAGACTTTTGGATCGCTTGGTAAAGGTCTGGCAGGTATAGTAATAGACACGGCGTTCTCCTTTCTTGTGTCTGCCGGAGCGATAATAAAGGCGCTCCATAGGACGGCCGCAGCCACCGCAGTACACCACGCCACGCAGAAGATTTTGATGGAAAGTCAGTCCCTTATTTTTCTCGGCCCGCTTTTTAAACAAGTCCGTCCGGTCCTTCAGAAGATTTTGGACCGCATCAAAGGTCTCCCTGCTCACGATCGCTTCATGGGTGTCCTCTACGATATCCCAATCGCTTTCCGGCCTTGGCCCAGGGCGGCTGAAATAGGAGCTGCTCCGTTTCCCTTGTACCATATCTCCAGCATAGACACGGTTCCGGACCAGTCTTTTGATCGCGGTCCGGTTCCAAGGACCACAGTTCTCATATCGCTCATGCTTTAGAAGGCCCTGCTCATAGCGGTATTGTCCTGGCGAGGGGATCCCCTGCTGGTTCAGATGATACACGATCTGGCAGTCGCTCCAGCCATCCAGGAGCCATTGGAAAATATTCCGAATGACCTCTGCTGCAGGAGGGTCCACCACAAGCTGGTGCTTATCCTGGGGGGATTTGTTATACCCATAAGGCGCCAGGGCACCCACAAATTTCCCCGCACTTCGCAGCGTTTTCAGGCCGCTTTTGACCTTTTGGGAAATATCACGGGCATACAGCTCATTGATCAAGTTCGTTGCGGGAATGGCGATTCCTTCCTTATCAGGCTTCGGATCACTGGAATCATAGTGATCGTTGATAGAGATAAAGCGGACTCCCAAAAAGGGAAAGATCTGTTCCAGATAGTGCCCAGCCTCCCGGAAGTCCCTGGCAAAGCGGGAGAGGTCCTTGACGATGATGCAGTTGATCTTCCCGGAACGCACATCCTCCATCATCCTTTGAAAATCCGGCCGGTCAAACTTGGTTCCGGTCTCTCCGTTATCGGTGTAGACCTCCACAAGACGGATATCAGGATGGGTTTTTAAAAAGTCCAGAATAATGTTTTCCTGGTTTTCCAGAGAGTGGCGGTCCCGGTGGCGGTCATCTTCCACAGAAAGGCGGCGATAAGCGCCGCCCAGATAGGTTTTAGGGGCCTGAGCAAGGTCTGTCTGCTGATGTATCTGTTTACGGCTGGTCCTCGCCATCCTTATCCCCCTTCCTGTAATCAGCCGCAGGCTGGCCGTCGGCGGCTGACATGATCCGCTCAGCCAGGCAGCGGCATTCGTTTTCTTGGTAGAATTGGATGTGGATGCGCTGATCTTTGTAGACCTTGATCTGCTTTATCAGCATGACAACCACTTTTCTGGTGAGTTTCGTCAGGTTTCGATGTTCCCTGAAGTCTTCGATCCACCGAAAGGTTCCACTGGTTCCCGCTGTTGCCGCCTTGATTTCCCTTTGAAGCGCGCCAGCCGCCCGCTCTGCCTCGTCGCAACGATGGGCATAGACTGCTTTGAACTCTAAAAATTCATTCTGGGTCAAAATGCCTTCTGAAAGCCGTTCATAAAGGGAGCGAAAAAGCCTCTTGTACCGCTCTGCTTCCTCCTGCTTTTGGGCGAGCTGGGCCTGGAGCCTGATGATCTCCCGCTGCTGTAAGGGAAGTGCATCCACATAGCGAACCAAGCTTTCCAGGTCGATCACACTGCGGATGCGCGCCTGAATGGAGACCAGCACACTTTCCTTCAGATACTCCTCCCGGATATTGTGGTTCTCACACTTTTTTCCACATTTGGCCGAGGAACAGACATAGTAGATGTACTCTTTTCCCTTTCTCTGAACCGGATGCCGGATCATCGGCTGACCACAGTCCGCGCAGACCAGGAGCCCGGAAAATAGATAGACCTGCTTACTGTGGGGGGCGGAACGGGTATCCAGGGAAAGGCAGTATTGGACGCGGGCAAAGATCATTGGAGATATGATCGGCTCATGGGCGTTTGCAATACGGCTCCACTTTTCCGGAGGCTGGTAAATACGGGTCTTGACCTTGTAATTGGGCGTCGTTTCTCTGCCTTGAACCATTGTCCCAATATAGAGTTCGTTTTTCAGGATGCGGAGCACCGCCACAGCGGTCCATTTCGCCATTTTGTTGAGCTTGAAGCTGGTTTTGAAGTTCAACCCAATGGATTTCTTATACTCCATGGGAGACAGTACGCCCTTGCTGTTGAGCTGGTCCGCGATAGCCTGGGCGCTCATACCATCCAGCTTCCAGCTGAAAATCTGTCGAACAGTTTCGGCGGCTCCTTCGTCAATGATGAGCTGGTTTTTATTCTCCGGGTCCTTACAGTAGCCATAGGCAGCAAAGGGACCGACAAAATCGCCATTTCTGCGCTTTACAGCCTTGCTGCTGCGGACCTTGATGGAGATATCCTTGGCATAGGTGTCGTTCACCAGGTTTTTAAAGGGCAGCACCACATCGTCTGCGGCGGAGCGTTCCGCCATGCTGTCGTAATTGTCATTGACAGCAATGAAGCGGACCCCCATAAAGGGAAAAATTTCTTCCAGGTATTTACCGGTTTCGATATAGTCCCGTCCGAACCGGGAGAGGTCCTTGACTACCACACAATTTGCTGCGCCGGATCGCACATCGTCCATGACTGCATGAAAGCCCGGACGGTCAAAGGTCACACCGGAAATACCGTCATCTTTGCGGATCTCGTGCAGCCGGAGCTCCGGCCTCCCATGGACAAAATCGGTCAGCATAGTGATCTGGTTGCTAATGGTTTCGCTCTGTTCCTTGTCGCCGTCCTCGCGGGATGCGCGCACATAGATATCTACATCCCAGATCTGTCCATGTGATGCAGTTGATGATGCAAAAAAAGCACTCATAAAGGTTTCCTCCCAATGGACCATCCAATTCGCAGAAACCTTTATGCGTGCTGTATTTTCTGATCCGCTCCAGACACATTATAACACCGCCTCGCGGCGTCCAGCTTAAATTTCAGGTTTCGGCAACAGACAGATCCAAAAAGCTGTACCTCAAGGCGGAGCTGGCTAGATCATAGTAGAGAAGATCGTCTTCAGCTGTTCCTCCAGGGTCGTTCCTTCCTCAAACCCCACCTTCACCACGATCTTTCCGCATTTGTAGCAATAGGGATTTTTAACCTGTCGGATAAAAGATGCGATCCGCTCCTCCTTCGGAAGGGAAGGGTCGATTTGGATATCCTTCAAATCGACCAGATCATCAGGGGATACTGTTTGGACATCCACAGCCTCCAAAGCAGCAAGGTCAATTTGTTGGAGCGCATCCAATTCATATTCACTCAATCTCGGCACAACCTTTCTGTTCGCTTGTGTCTTATAGCTATTCAGGGGCAGCCTGTCCATATTACTTTTTATATCCAACAGCACTATCCCCTCAGGGTGCAGAGGGTATCAAATATCTGTCAAAATGAAGATTGCAGATCCTAAGCGTCAAATGAGGGGCCGTCCAGCCCCTGGAAAGGCTGGGCGGTCCCTCATTTGATGCTTATGCAGGGAAAGCCTGTTCCTAATATGGAAAACAGGAGTGGCTCGCTCACACCGCGCCACTCCGTTTAAACCTTCGTATCATCCTGCCCAAGGTGCCTTTTGTCCTGTCCGTACACTTGCTCCCCGATTCAAACACTCTCTTCCCATCCGTATATCAATTGTTCTTGATCTAGAATCTGCTCGTAGGCTTTCGCAAATAGGAAATCCATATTGGCATAAATAGACCGCATGGTCTCTTTATACAGCTTCCGCAGACACCTGGGATTTCCTTTTCCTTCTGGTATTTTAGCCTCCAGACACATTCTTCGGATGCTGTCGGAAATCTGTGTCCTCCGCATCGGTTTTTTCTGTCTGGTCAGGAACAGGGGGCCTGTTGTGATCCCACTCCGCTTTGCATAGGACAAGAGCTCCTGACACAGGCACTTTGGGAGACGGATGATCTCTCTCCCGCCGCCTCTGTTTATCACCAGTTTTCCCTCTTCTGCGGCCTCCACTGTCAGCTTGGATGCCTGCTGCACCGGAAGATCAACATTAGCAAATACCTTTATCAAAAAATAGACCCGCTCGTTCTTCAACGCCTTTGCCGTCTGCAGCATACGCAAATATTCGTTGCGCGTCAGCTCCGGCAGCACCTCGTCCGCATCCACCATCAGGGTCTTGATCTGAAATTCCCTGTGCCCCAGGAAATCCGCCAGGGTATTTCCCACAGAGAGGAATCGGTTTATCGTGCGGACCGCATACGATTCCTTTTGAAGGTTCTCGCTCCATTGCCTCAGTGTATCCCGGTCCATCACTTTCTCTTCCGGCAGCCACTGATACAGCATCTCCACAGCCTGTCTGTAGCTTTTAATGGAGCCCTGATCCATTCCCTTATTTTTCATGTATGCCTCGAAGCTGTCAATGAGCTCTGGTGTCAGTTTGACTGCATCATTTTGCGGCATCAAAGTGCCTTCCGCCATATTCCCCGGATATTGTATCTGATGATCCATATCGTCCCACCCAGTTTTTCCTCTTTTATAAATGCCTGTCCGACAGCCTGCACTTTCTTCTGCCGAAAAATAATTTCCCAGGCAGTCTGAACATCGACCGCCTTGAACAGTGCCCGCCGTCCCCTGCGTCAGTGCCAAAACTGACCAGCATCTTTTCTATCACGCTGTCCATGCATCGAAATTCTTCGCGATCAAATTTTACTGATGTTCTGCGGACCCACTGCGGAAAAAGGGCATCAGCCCAACGCATCACTTTTCTCCTGAACTTCTATCCCGCTTTCAGGCAGTCCTTCCGCCCCCTTATGTCAGCGCTGAGACTGCATCCTCCCCGCGGTCAAGCCGGTACAATCCGCTCCCATCCTCTGATACCAGGTAGGTATCCAGGATCTGGTGATCCTCTCTTCCGTAAGCATTGATACAGTAGCAGGGCATCCCGTCCACCATCACGATCCCCTCCTCCGGGAACAACAGATAGGAACTCATATCACTGCCGCTCAGTCCCAGCCTCTCCGGAGGCATCTCTTCCAGAAAGTGCACCGCCTCCTCAACTGTAAGGGACTCTGCCTCCTCTTCCGCCCCTTCCAGCAGAACAGGCGTGATAGAACAGGACTGTGTCTGCCATCTGATCTCCAGGGCAAAGATTCCGTCCCCTTCTGCACACTTTGTTCCTACCGTCACCTCCCCCCTCTCCGCCTGAAAGTCAGGCTCCTCCTTTGGGGCGTCTCTGCTGCCCAGAATGGAGCAGTCATAATTGTCCTCCAACATCTGCACATATTCTGCCGCGACCTGGTTTCCGGACTCGAGCCCAGAGTATTCATAGGTCGGCTGTCCCTGGGCCTCATCTGTGTCCTGGTCCCCGCCGGCCTGTGTATTCTCCTGCACCGAACAGGTCATTTCGCTGCCCAGGGCCACCAGCTTGGTCAACGCGGGCAGTGCATCTGATCCGATCCCATAATTGTCGGGCGGCTCGGCTCCTCCGCCGCATCCCGTCAGGGTCAGGCACAGCGTCAGTACGCCTCCCGCCAGATTTCTCCAGCTTCCTTGTTCCATCCGATCACTCATATTGGATCTCCACTCTATCCCCATCATTCAGCCGCTGCTGAAAGGTGCAGTCCGCACCGTTCACTGTAAGCCGCACCGGCCGCTCTGCATGTTTGAAGTCGATTCCGGACCGCTCCAGCAGGTCCATCAAATAGTAGGGCGTACCATCCGCCTTCCCTGGAAGGGGGAGCGGTCTGCCATTAAGTTCGATCTGTATTGGCGCCCCAGCTGCCTTCTCCTTCTCCGGCCCCTTTTCAGATACCTGCACGGTTTCCAGGCTGTCGCCCGTGCTGAGAGGAGTGTCCGGTGTCAGCAGTTTTCCCTGGCACGCCAGTCCTCCCACTCCCAGCTGTCGGCTCAGCTGACCCGCGTTCAGTTCCTGATCCTTTCCCGCCTTGGCCGGCTCGAACTGGATCACATCTCCCGCATGGACTATCTGGGAGGGCTTTGCCTCCACTCCATTGATCGCAAGCCTCGCCGGGAGGGCAGGTTCTCCATAAAATACAGTCCGTTTCCCATCCAGGTAGAGCATCAGGCTCTTTCCGCTCCGGCCCAGCAGGTCGCTGTGGGTAAAGCCATTCATCATCAGAAGCTCCAGCACTGTCACCCTCCCGCTCCGGAACAACTTTGCCGGCTTCCCGTTGAGCACGACCCGATAGCTGTCGCTGATCAGTCCCAATCCTGCTGAGACCGCGATGCCCAAAGGTGTGGTATATTCCGGATCGTCCAGGTCCTGGATATCGGAGCAGGCGCTGTTCTGGAAGTACCGTCCGGCCACAGCTACCCGTTTTCGGTCCATCTGCAGCGCATCTGCTACCCGTCCGCTCAGTCCTGCCAGTTTGCTGCCCCCGCCAGCCAGAAACAGCGCGGAAGGCGGTCTCTCATTCAATTCCAGGACCCGGCGGGCGATCTCATCGGCCAGCCGCTGGACCTCCGGCTCTATCATAGAAAAAATTTCCTCGTCCGAACAGCTCTGCTCCACACCTACCACGTCTTCAAAGGAAATGGGTGCCCCCTTCCCCAGCTGCATCTTGATCCGCTCCGCAGTGTGGTAGTCCACAAGGCACGCCCGCATCAGCGCCTCTGTGATCTCATCCCCGGCCACCGTAGCCATTGTGTAGCCCACAACGCCTCCATCCCGGCACAGAGCGATATCCGTGGTCCCGGCTCCAATATCCACCAGCGCCAGATTCAGCAGGCGGATGTCCTCCGGGATGGCTGCGTTCAGGGCCGCAATCGGCTCCAGGGTCAGGCTCGCCACCTCGAGTCCCGCCTCCACCATCACTGCGTACAGGCTGTCCACCACTTCGCTGGGCAGAAAGGTAGCCACCACGGCCGCCTCCAGCACCTGCCCTGTGTGTCCTTCCAAGCTGGTCATGGGGTAATGGTCAAGCCGAAGCTGTGTAACAGTGTACCCCACCAGAAACATCCTCTGCTCCTGCTCCTTATCCTGAAGGGTGCGTTCCGCCGCTGCCACCGCCTCCAGCTCCAGTTGGCTGATCCGCTCTCCCTTCACGATCTCCGGAGCGGAGAGCTCCAGACAGTACTCTCCCCGCTCCGTTCTCAGGGCTCGGCCGGCCGCAGCCACACAAGCCCGCTCCAGCTTTCTCCCGCTTCGCTCCTCCAGGCTCTTCGTCACCTCGGAGACTACCTTTGCCACCTGCCGGATATCTTCGATCTGTCCATCCAGCATGGTACGTCTCTCATGCGGCCGCCTCTCCACTTCGAGGACCCGCATTTTATCCTGCTCCTGCCGGGCCAACAGCCCGATCACGCTTCTGGTCCCAATGTCCAGTGCATAGATCAGATCCTGTTCCTGGTCCGAGTGTCTGCTGGTCTCTTCCATGGAATTACCCCCTTACGAAAGCGGGAAGGCCATCTTAAAATTTCTTTTAAGACAACCTCCCCACCCCGCCTGTTTATCTATCTGCCGGATATTCTTTTTCAGGTCCTGGCTGTGCCCCTTTTTTCTTTTCGCACAGCTCCCGGCACTCAGTATTTGCTGAACCGGTTCTCTCCCTGGGACAGCTCCAGCCCACCGACCGGAATGGCGGGCTCACACTGGCCGACAGCGGGCTCCTCAGTTCTGGCACTCCCTTCCTTCAGCCGGAAGCGCTGAATCATCTGCTTCATGACGACCGCCTGGGAGGAGAGCTCCTCACTCGCGGCCGCAGACTCCTCGCTGGTGGCGGAGTTGGTCTGGACCACAGCAGAGATCTGATCCACGCCCGTGGTCAGCTGAGCGATCGACTCGGACTGGGCAATGGAATTCTCCGCCAGCTGATCCAGATAGTCAATGGCAGTACCGGAATATTCCACAGTCTCCTCCATGCTCTTTACCACATCTTCCACCAGAGCGTTGCTCCGCTCCACATGAGCAATGGCATTTTCGATCTGCTTCTTTGTCTGCTTGGCCGCCTGGTCCGACTTGGAAGCCAGATTCCGCACCTCATCCGCCACTACGGCAAAGCCCTTTCCGGCAGAGCCGGCCCGTGCGGCTTCCACCGCCGCATTCAGCGCCAGAATATTGGTCTGGAAGGCAATGTTTTCAATGGTCTCAATGATCTTTCCAATGTCTGTCTGGCTCTTCAGCACGTCGCTCATGGCCTGGCGCATCTCCTGCATCTTCTGATTGCAGGCCTGGGTCTTTTCGCCGGACTGGTCCGCCTTTTCCTTGGCAACTCTGGCAGTCTCCGCATTCTCCTGTGCTTTCTGGTCCAGATCAGAAATGGTAGCGGAGAGCTCCTGGACTGCGCTGGCCTGCTCGGTAGCGCCCTGCGCCAGCGCCTGGGCCCCATTGGACACCTGTTCGGAACCGGCAGACACCTGCTCCGCACTGACACCGATCTGAGACAGGGTATCGCTCAGGTTTCCATTGATGACCCTGACAGACTTGAGAACGGACTGGAGTACGCCAACATACATGTCCACGTTTTTGGAATGTACGTCAAAATTCCCGTTGGCCATCTCTTCCAACAGATAGCACTCATCCGCAATGACTTCTTTTAAAACATGCTGGCTGGTACGCAGGGCCTCACACATATCGCCCAATTCGTTCTTGCTTTTGAATGTGACCGGGATATCCATGTTGCCCTCGCTAAAGCCCACCAGGGCGTTGCGGACCTCCTCTGTGGGGCCGGTCACATTCCGGATCAGCGCAAACGCCAGGACCAGAACACCGATGGTAGCAGCCACCATAGCGGCAATAATCGCAAAGAAAGTTCCCTTCACGCTGTTCTCGATTCTGGTCCGCTCCTCGGCCATGCTCTTTTCCAAAAAAGTATCCAGTTCAGTGGCCGCATCCCCCATCTCTGTCTGAAGCGGGGTATCCTCATTGTAAATGATCTCTTTTGCCTGCTCCAGATAGAGCTCATTCCCGGTGCTGCGATACTGCTGGTAAAGGCCCATGACCTTTTCCGCAACCGCTCTCCACTCGCTGTTAATGCTGTCATACTTTTCCAGCAGCGACTGGTCCTCGATCTGACTGGGCCATGTCTCATACAGGCTTTTGGTATAGGTCTGCATCGCCTCCAGAGCCGCTTCCGCCTGCGCGATCAGGCTTTCGTTGGCACTGCTTTCGGGGACCAGAAGCGCATCACGGTAGTTCCGGCCCGCCGTAATGGCATTGACCCGCGCATTCAGGATGGCCATATTGGTCTCCACATCTTCATTCATAAGCATCTCATACTGGCCCCTTTGATTGTTCATCATCATGAGGGAGGCAATAATGAGCGCTACAGAAATCACAATAGTGATCCCATATCCCAGGATCAGACTTTTTTTGACCTTCATATTTTTCAGCATGGCAACTACTTCCTTTATCTATTTTATATTTATCTCGATCAGTTCTGCGATACTCTGCTCTTTCTACATCACATCTCCATACCTTCCATTTCTCACATCTCCAAAGATCCTCCCGTCCACCAGAGTGATCACACGCTTTCGCATGAGATTTACAAAGTTTTTGGCGTGCGTGGCCATGATTACCGTTGTACCCAGGCGGTTAAGCTCTCCGATCAAGTGAAACAGATCCCATATAGTGTCCTCGTCCAGACTTGCGGTAAGTTCGTCCAGCACCAGCACGGATGGGCTGTTGATGATGGCCCGGGCCAGCTCCACCCGGCGGCACTCTCCCAGTGATAGTTCCACCGGATACCGTTTCTCCACATCCTTCAGTCCGACCATACACAGCGCCTTCCGAATGCGCTCTTCCATCGGCACCTTTCTCCGCCCCCGCCCTATCATGGATGCCATGGCCAGATTCTCTTCAATGGTCCGCTTTCTCATCAGCTGGGAGATCTGCGGCACATAGCCGATGCAGCCCGCCTTTCTGGGATGCCCGAATCTGCGCTGCTGCCCTATGGGCACATTGTCCAGATAAACCGCTCCGGCAGTGGGAGTGATCTCCCCCGCGATCAGGTTCAGCAGAGTGCTTTTCCCTGCGCCGCTGCTGCCGGTAACAAAGACAAATTCCTGCTGTTCAATGGTAAGGTCGATCTCTCTCACCGCGGGAACCGCTTTCTTTTCCTGCTGATAATATTTACTCACCTGTTCCAAGCGGATCTGTGGCATACTACGCTCCTTTTCGCCCCTTTTTCTCTATACATCAGGGCCCGGATTTGCTATAATCAAATAAAGAGGAGTGGTTTTTTTGTCCCGTCGATCAAAGTCTCATTTCAGGCGCAGGCTGGTCCTCTGGGGCCTGCTGGCCCTGTTGTGCATCGGTCTGACCGAGCTGGCGGTCTGCGCCTATGCCGACCCAGCCCTCTTTCAGAGGATCACAGCCCCTGCCTCCCGGCTCTTTCAAACCGTCCGCACCGCCGGTGCCGGACTTTTGGACCAGCTCACACCGGAAGAGGCCCCTGTCAGCCAGCTTGCCGGTGATCCTGCCATTTCGGAGGCACCGCCGATGGAGGACGCCAACATTACAGAGTTCGCCGTCCGGGCCGATAGGGAGATCCTGACCGGCGGCACAGTGGCGCTGACTTATTACAATCAGGGTGAGGAGCCTTGGGCGAGCCGGCCTTTTGGACCAGATCCGATCTCCGGCTATGGGTGCGGTCCCACCGCCCTGTCTATGCTGGTCTCCTCTCTGACCGATCAGGACATCGACCCGGAGGAAATGGCAGCGTGGGCCTATGAGCACGGCTACTGTGCGCCCGGAAGCGGCTCTTATCTCTCCATCGTAGAGGGGGTCTCCCAGGCATATGGGCTCAGTGCTGAGTCCGTCCCGGACCTCTCCCCTGGCGAACTGCGTCAGGATCTCTCCTCCGGGCACATCTTTGTAGCTCTGATGGGGAGCGGCCACTTTACCAGCTCCGGGCACTTTATTCTCCTGCGCGGGGTCACGCTGGATGGGAAAATCCTGGTGGCTGATCCAAACAGCCGGGAGCGCAGCCTGGCCGCGTGGGACCCGGAAGTGATCCTTGCGGAGCTATCCCAAAGCCGCTCTTCCGGTGCGCCGCTCTGGCGCTTCTCCACCCTAAAATGACATCAAGCTCCCTCTGCCGGCAAGATGCCGGCAGAGGGCTTTTTTCCACCAAACAGCGGCCTGACTCAGCTTTGGTAAAAAGACTCTCTCCCCGCCAGCCGCCTGCTCAGAGCCTTGTCCGCCTGAAGCGTCCGCTCTAACAGCGCGCGGTTCCGTTCCACCTGGAGGGACAGGGCCTCTCCCTCCACTCCCGCCGGTTTTTTCCCGGACAGGATCTGGCGCAGCAGATCGCCCTCTTCCTTGGGCAGTCCGCCACATTGCTTTTTCAGCAGTTCCTTCTGATCTCTAAGCTGGTTGATCTGCTCCTGACGCATGCTCAAAAACAGCCGCACCGATACCTGATCCTGGCGGTCTACCGCATCCAGCAGCTCCCGGGTGATATCCTGCACCTCGGACAGGGCCCGATACATTGCCCGTTCTGCCGCCAAGGCTGCGTCAAGCTCCTGTTTGCTCAGCATCTTCTGTCTCTCCTTCAGCGGTCCGTCTGACTTTTATCCGCCTGTCGGAAGCTGTCCCTCAGTTCCGCCGCCATTCCTTTGACCCGGGAAAGCTCCTTCTGGTTCCTTCCATTTTTGACCCGGCTGAGCTCATAACAGAAATATTCATACAGGCGGTCCAGGTTCTGGCTGATCGGATACTGGCGGTCCAGCGTGTCATCCAAGTACCGGATGATCTTTACACTTCTGTCTACTGCCGCTTCAAAAGCAGGATAATGCTCCCGCTCCAGTTCGAGCTCTGCCTGGGTCAGCCGCTTCACCAGCTCGTCAAAGAGCAGGAGCAGGAGCTCTCCCTGGGTCATGGTGCTTAACGAGTCCTCCCGGTAGCGTTGGTATCCTCTCATATCCATAGGTGTTGGAATCCTTTCTCTCCTATCCGGCTCAATAGCCTCCCATTAAACCGGAAAGTGTGGAGCTCTGGGAGTTCATCTGCTGGATCAGGACCTCCAACTGAGTGAACTTGTTGGTATAATAGTCCACTTTGTTGGACATCTTATCCTGCCATTTTTCGATCTGTTCATCGATCTCTTTCATCTGATTCAAAAGTGTATTGTCCAGTGCCGCTGTGGGAGAGTACTGCGATCCCGCCTTTTCGATCAGGATGCCCTTTACATCTCCAGTCGTGGCAGCATAGCGGTCCGTCACCTTCTGAATCATCGTCATGAGACCATCTGTGGCCGCTCCGTTGTCCTTGCTCTTGGTGAAGGCATCCCGCACCTGGTCCGGGTTGGTCTCCAGAGCCTCCCGCAGCGCAGTCTCATCCAGGCTGATGGTGGTCAGTCCGTCCTCATAGCTGGTCTTGATCCCGATGGAGCGCAGGAAGGAGCCATCTGCACCGCCTGGCGCAACAGCGCTGCGCAGTGCGTTATACAGAGAGGACAGGTCCCGGTCCATAAAGAGGATCCCGGTCTTGGCCTTTTCCTCATAGGCCTTGATCTCACTCTCCGTCATCCCCTCTTTGTCCTTGTCGGTCAGGGGCTTGTACTTGGAGCCGTCGGACTGTTCCAGCGGCATGTCAGAGTACGCCTTCTTCACCTCGGAGACAATGGCGTTGTAATCTTCCACCATGGATTTGATCGCATCCACAATGGTGTCCGCATTCGTCTTGCTGGTAAAGGTAACGCCCTCACCGTCTGTTTTGAAGAGGTCCTCCGGCTTTTTATTCTTCAGCTCCTCGCTGGTAATGGGGTCCTTTCCCACACCATCTGCGGCATTAAACGTTCCGCTGAAGGTGATATTCATTCCATCCGCCTCAAAGGTGTTGGAACTGCGTGTGAATGTCATGGTCTCACCGTTGATGGTGGCCTGGAATATGGCGTCCTGTCCTTTCACATACTCGGGAGCATTCTCATTTACTGCACCGCCGAACAGGGCGGCCGCCAGATCCGTTGCGTTTCCCTGTCCATCCACAGTCCCATATTCGATCTTACCGCCCTCGCCCGTCTCTTTGGCTGTAAAGACGAACTGGTTGGTGAGTTTGGAATAGCTGACGTTGACCCCCGCCTCTGTATTGCTGTTGATGCCGTTGATCACAGTTTCCAGCGCGGTGTCCTTGGTATAGGTCCCAATCTCGACCCCGTTGATTTTCATGGAATAGAGCTTGTTTCCCTCGCTGTCGATCCGGTTGCCATCCTGATCCACCAGATTTCCCGCTGTGTCATAATATTTCCCATCCTTTTCGATGGGCTTGTTTCCGCCGTCCAGTCCCTCGCCTCTCAGGGCAGTCAGCCCCTTCATATCCTCTCCCAGCAGATCGCCCAGCGTCCGGCTGGTATCCAGATAAGAGGTCAGGCCATTCTCCCCCAGGCCCAGCAGCTCGTTGACCGAGGAATTGACGGACAGGGTGTTTCCATTGGCCACCTGGAACGTGAGGGCGTTGTTCGCATCTGTCGTTCCCACGGTGATCTTTCCGGCGCCAAAGGCGTCCGCAATGGACTTATTCAGAGCATCTACAAAGTTCTGTAAATAGTCGCCTGTCTCCTCTACCTCGCCCACTTTGATCTGCTTGGTCTGCCCGTTAAGGGTGATGGTAAGGGGCTTGTCCCGGAGATACTCTGTTGTGGATACGCGTTCGGTCACGGCTTTGTCAGTATCCAGCCGGATGCTGCTTGATTTGCCGCTGATGGTATCCTCCAGCTCCATCACCATGTCCTTGAAGTCCCCGGAAGCTCCGCTGATATAGATGCTGTTCCCGGCACCGGATTTGTCGCTGAACCCGATCCCATGAGGTCCCACTTCTACCCCGATCACCTCAGAGGCAGAGACCACATTTCCACTGGAAGTGGTGATTTTCTGGTCGGCCAGCTTTTTCTCTACCGCTTCCTTAAACTTATCCAAGTCCAGCTTTCCGTCTTTTCCGGAAAAATCCTCCAGCTCCCCGAAGTCCAGAGTGATGTTCTGATTTCCATAAGTCAGCGTGAGCGATCCGCTCATGGTGCTGACCTGTATCTCCTTCCCCAGATCGATCTCCTCACCCGCTACGGTGATCTGACCGTCCTTCGCACTCGCGCCCAGAGAGTTGTTGACCGTATAGCGGGCGGCGGTGGCAAGCTGGGCCACCGCATTGAGCACCACATTGCTGCTGGTCTTTCCAGAGGCAGTCACCAGATTGGAAAACGTCCCATTTGGGGTGGTCACCACCGCATTGTTGAAAAAGCTGGAACTGAGCAGGTTTGTGCTGGAGGTATAAGAGGCATATTTCCGTGCGAATTCCACCAGTTTGTTGGAAATGCTCTGGTACGCCTGCTGCTGCCACTGGAGCACCGTGCGGTTCTGCTCCAGTCCCGAAATTTTCTGCTGGTAGCCCTGGACCATTCCCTCGATCATGGATTCCGTGTCCAGTCCGCTGGCCAGTCCGGAGATGATGTTGGAATTTCTGTTTCCATAAATGCTTCCGCTGGAGGTGCTGCCAGTCAAGCTTCCGATCGATGCCATGTTTCCTTCACTCCTTTGACACGGCTGTCCCCCCAGGACAGCACTGTAATAGATTGACAATCCAGTTTATTTTGAGTAAAATCAATTTGCACATCGTTTTTACTCCTTACTACCTCGCTTTTTATATCGTCCGGAATCGTCAAAAATTAAGAGCTGATACCGCATTTTCTTGCGGCGCCCTTATGCCAGACTGCGCACAGGCTTTTCCGGAACTGACGAAAGGAGAAGTAAAGGGGTATGTCACCAACTATTATCTCGATCACCAATCAGAAAGGCGGCGTCGGAAAGACAACAACTGCCTGCGCCCTTCTGTCCTCCCTGCATAACCGCGGGGCCAAGGTCCTGGGCGTGGATCTGGACCCGCAGGGGAGTCTGAGCTTCAGCCTCGGTCTTGATATTGAGCACTGCGTCACGATCTACGATGTATTCCGCGGGACCGCTTCCCCTGAACAGGCCGTCTCCCCTACAGATACCTGCGATCTTCTTCCAGCCAATATTCTTCTCTCCGCAGCCGAACTGGAATTTCAGAAGCCGGGGCGGGAATTTCTGCTGAAAACCGCCCTGTCAAAGCTCCAGGACCGATATGATTTCATCATCATCGACACTCCTCCCGCCCTTAATATTCTGACCGTCAACGCCTATGTCGCCACTGACGGCCTGATCATTCCCATGGCGCCGGAGGTACTCAGCCTGCTGGGCGTCTCCCAGATCAAAGAGACCATTGACAGTGTGCGGGAGTATTATAATTCCCGCCTGCGGGTCATGGGCATTCTGCTCACTCGTTTTAATCCCCGGCTGAATCTCAATCGGGAAATGCTGGAGCTCTCCCAGCAGATGGCGGAACAGCTGGATACCAGAGTATTCCAGACTAAGATCCGTAACAGCGTCTCGGTGGCGGCGGCCCCGGCTCACGGGATCAGCATCGTAGATTACTCTCCCCACTCCAAGCCCTCCCAGGATTATGAGTGTCTGTGTGATGAGCTGGCCGGCGCCGCCTTTCCCCGCAGGACCCATCAGGATGGGCCCGGGAGGGATGTGTGATGGCGGGCAAAAACAGCCGAAGCAGCAAAACGGCCCATGTGCTGAATCTTCTTTCCGGCGGCACGCCGGAGGTAAAGCCGGACGCGGTGCCGCCCCCCAGGGAAGCACCTCCCCCCGCCCCTTTGGAGCCTGCCCCCCCTGCTTCAGACATGTCCGTGCCGGAGGCTCCGTCCTCTGCTGCGCGCCGTCTCTCCCCGCCCATTTTGGAGGTGGCCCGCAGCAACAATGCTGCGCTGTCAGAGAGCATCCACACTGCGCTGGAATCCGCACTTCAGGAGGAGCTGGCCTCCTCGGAGCAGACTGCCGCCCCCTCTCCGGTCCCTCCTGCATCTCCCGCTTCCGCAGCGGAGGGAGAGGCTTCTCCCCAGGTTTTGGACACTCCGCCCCCCACTCCTTCTGCTCCCGCTCCCTCTCCTTCCGTGCCGGAGCAGGCATCCACAGAGCTGTCAGACGGCGCAGAGCTCTTCAATGTGATGCAGCTCTTGGTGGCGGAAAAGCTGGAACGTTATGTAAAGCTGTTTGGTCTTTGCAGCTGTCCCCGCTGTCTGGCGGACGCCGAGGCACTGGCTCTCACCCGGCTCCCGGCCCAATATGCCGTGTTTCCGCCAGATCTGCTCCCCACCAAGCTCAGTGTGTACCGGGCCCGGTATGACAGCGAGATCACCAGGCAGATCATCTGGGCCTGCAAATCTGTGATGGACTCCCCCCGGCATATCCTGCCCGCCGGCTCTCGCTGACAGAAAATTTTTATTTCCCCAGCGATCCTCGCTTTTTCCGGCCTACAGATCGATCCTCCCTCTAGTCTACAGAGGATATGGATCATGAAGAATATGATCGCTTCTCAAAAGAAGGGGAATGTGGAAATGGGCTTGAATTACCATAATCTGATGGAGGATATCGTGCTGCAGCATGTAGATAGGATCTTGGAGGCGGACGGCTGCTGCTGCTGCGACATCTGTAAATCTGATGTGATCGCCTATGCGCTGAACCATCTGCCTCCGCAGTATGTGGTGACGGATACCGGGCGTATGATGGTCAAGCTGAAGAATTGTGACTCTCAGAACCGCACAGATGTGCTCGCCGCCCTCAGCAATGCAGTCAAGCTGATCCGGGACAACCCGCGTCATTGACACAGCAGGCCCCGCCATATTGGTGGGGCCTGCGACTGCCTAAAAGTGGCGGAGTCACTTTTAGGGCAGCATCAAACGTTATCCGCCGCCTGTGGGCGCCGGACCTCCGCAGGAGCGCTTTTTTGACAAACTGAGGCCCCCCGCCATATTGGCGGGGGGCCTCAGGCGCTCTCAGCTCTTCCGGTTGATAGACCTTGCCTGCAGGTTAAAGATATCCCTGCACAGCTGGTCCTCCTGCCCCGGACGCAGGTCATAAAAGCTGCACCCATAAGAATACCAGCCCTTTCCGGCATCTATCCGCTCCACCCTCCGCACCAGGCAAAGCAGGGTATAGAGCTCCCCCTCCTGCCTCAACCGAAATCCAGACAGCTCCAGCACTTCCCCCTCTATATACCGGCCCTGACTGTAAAATTTCACCCCGCTGATGCTTATATCGACCAAATTGCAGGGCTGCTTTCTCCCCTCCCGGTCAGTCAAAATGCCGCGGCCTCTCACCATCTGTCGGAAGTTCTCTCGCCTCTCCGGCCCAGATACAACGTTCTCCAGTTCGATCCACCAGTGGTCCGCTGCGTTCCGCTCCACCTGTCCATAGGCGATCATCACCTTGCCCTGCTCCTGTCCCATATAGATGTGTACCTTTACCGGTTCATGGTATAAAACACCCCCGGGAGTTCCCTCCCCTTTACGCAGCTCTGCACAGAGCCGGCCGCCTGCCCTGTCGTATTCCTGTATCCTCCCCACAAAGAGAAGATGATTTTCCCGGGTCAGCACCTCGCATATCGCGCCCAAAGCACTGGAGAGGTCCTCTTCATATTTGGGGCTCATAGCCTCTCACCTTCCATTTTCCTATTTCCAACTCAGAATATCTTCTTTTTTCTGCGACTCCAAAACCTGACGCATTTCTTCCCACTCCAGAGGCTTGTAGAAATAAAATCCCTGGATAAAGTCGCACTCTGTCTGGCGGACGATATCCAGCTCCTCTTTTGTCTCTACGCCCTCTACACAGACTTCCTTTCCGAACTGATGGCAGGCGTAGACCACGCTCATGATAAACCTCATCTTTTCCTTGGAGGTAGTGATCTCCCGCATCAGAGTCCGGTCCAGCTTGATCAGGTCAGCCGGATACTGCAGAAGAAGCTGCAGCCCGGAGTAGGCACTTCCAAAATCGTCCAGAGCAAACCGTATCCCGATCTGCTTGCACTGCCGGATAAAGCGCTGAAGATGCTCCGGCATCTCGTCAAAATGGGTCTCTGTCAGCTCGATCAGCAGATTTTCCGCCGGTATCTGGAAGCGCTCCATGGTATCTTCTAAAAAAGGGAAAAACTTTTGATCCATGATCTGGAGATAGCTGACATTGACCGAGAGCCGGAAATCCGGCTGATACTTCAGGATCTCCTTCCCTTTCCGCATGGTCTCCTCCAGAATCCATTTCCCTACCGGAGCAATCATTCCCGTCTGCTCCAGTATCGGGACAAATTTGGAAGGTGATATCTCTTTCCCCTCGTTCTTCCAGCGCAGCAGCACCTCACCGCCGAACATCCGTCCGTTTTTTGTCTCTACCTGGGGCTGGATCACAATGCGGAAGCCTTGGAACCCATGTTCAATGCATGCATTCAGAGCCATGCTCATGTCGGTATGCTCCTGATAGGTCTTTGTCATATGGGACGAAAATTCAAGATAATCCAAATCTGGGAACGCTTTTGCTGTATGGGCTGCCGTGATCACATTGTCGACCAGCTCCTGGGCCTCTCTCTGTCCCGCTGCGCTGTGGAGCACCCCAATGGCACAGGGGGAAACAACATGGATCTTATATTTTCTGAATATGTCTTTTATGATCTTTTGGATCGATGCCACCGCCCCTTCCGGCTCCAGCACCGTTTGAGAGACTGCCAAAAAACGCGCTCCGTCTATCCGATAAAAATAGAACTGCACGCCCAGATTCCGCTCCAGCTGCCAGCCGATCTCTTTCATCACCGCGTCTCCAATGTCCCGGCCAAAGACGTGGTTAACATCGGAAAATTTTCGGAGCACGATGCACATCAGCATTGTCTCGATCCCAAGCCTGTTGAACTCCGAGATCCGCTTCAGGGCAAGGGAAAGGTTGAGCAGTCCGGTGATCGGATCCACCTCCGACTCATTTTTCAGGCTGACCATGCTCCCGGAGAAAAACAGCGGCTCTGTCTTATCCTCATTCCACTTCATGATCCCCCGGCAGTGCAGCCAGGTCAGCTCTCCATTTTTGTCATAGATTCGATAGCGGACGCTGTGACTCTCCCGCTTTTCCCTGAGCATGGCCCTCGTATCCTCGACATGCATCTGCTGGTCCGGCCCATAGATGCGCTGCTCCAGCAGCGACACAAAATTGGGAACAATATTCCCCGGGAAGCAGAAGTCCTCCTTTAAATTGTCGGAAATATAATATAGATTTTTCCTCATATCTCCGAAATAGATATAGAAGGAAGAGCCCGTCATGGTCAGCGATTTCAAAAAGGAGGTCACATCAAAATAGCAGTCCCTCACAAAGGCATGGAGCGCATCCTGACTCTGCACAAGCTCCCTGTCATCATGCTCCACCCGGTGCTCTTCCAGTCCATCTGTCAGGCCGCACAGGCGGTAATATGTCCGTTTATTCTCGTACATATTTTCGTCCGCCTCATTCATCAGGTCATTGAAGCTTTTTCCGCCGGCCTGACACCAAGCGCTTCCGATGGACAGCCAGCAGCGGCTGGATACCGCCGCCGCTTTCAGCTGCTCCACACTCTCCTGAAACTTCTCCCTGCCTACCCCTTCCCGCACCACCAGAAACTCGTCCCCGCCCATGCGGAAGATCTGGTCCTCAGGAAACATCCCTCCTAAGACCTGATAGGCTTGTATGATCGTTCGGTCCCCGCTGGCATGCCCAAACCGGTCATTGACCCGCTTCAGGCCGATCAGATCACAGTAGATCAGCCCCATGTCCCGCTCCAGATGTGCTCTGGCTAAGTAGGAATTGAGCGCGTACCGATTCATCGCGCCAGTCATCTGATCACGAAAGCTGATCTGCTCCAGATTCCGGATCAGGTCCCTCTGCTGTATGAGAGAGACAATAAAATGAGACAGGATCTTGCACATCTCCGCCACTGCGCTCATCTGTTTCTCTGGTGGGTCGTCTATGCGCACAAAGCCGACTACCTCCGCTTTGGCCAGAAGCGGGATCAGGATCATACGCCGGACCTGCTCTGGAGACAGCACCTTAGACAGCGCCGGCATATCCCGGCACAGCTTTTCCATATCTGTCAGCAACAGCGGCTCGTTATGAAAAAATGTTTCATACCACTTTGTCACGGGTTCCGCGACACTCAGCTCCAGCAGTTTTTTCTCCGGCGCCTTCTCCGTCCTGCTCCAGCTATAGGTGTTGAGCAGCCATTTTCGCTCCCTGCTCTCGTAGATCATCACTGCATTGCAGGAAATATGGGTCCCGAGATAATGGAGCATGAAGCTTAATGCCTCATCCATGTCTGTGACGGCACGCACCTTCAGAAAGCACTCATTGATCAGCTCTTCATAATGACGCACCGCGGCAAGATCCAGCTTCTGCGCTTCCTGCTTTTCCTTCTCCACATCCATGGCAAATTCCATGCGGTACTGTCTGCCCTCGTACTCAACGATGGTGTCCTTGATCCGATAGGGGGCTTTGAGCAGAGGATTTCGATAGGTCCATTCAATGAATTTACCTTCCTTCAGCTGTGAATTTGTACAGAATGGACATGGCTCTCTCCTTCCCTGCAAAACCTCATAACACTTTTTTCCTGCGTAGTTGTCCTCATCCTCGATTCTAAATACGGAGCGGCCGTACCGGTTCAGGTACACCAGCTCATAGGTCTCTACATCCGCCACATAGAGGATCTCTTCCAGGTCCTCAAAGTGCTCCCAAACTGGTATCATGTCTCTTCACCCTCACACTCGACTTTCCACTGCAGCAAAAAACCGGGACGGCTGACCCCCCTGTTCTCTGTCAGCCGTCCCAGTCCTGTCAGGTCCCGCGCTCCTCCGCCAGGCCCGCCTCCAGCTGGCTGGGCTCCGGACGTGTGATTTCGTTCCACACCCGGTTTACTTCCTCCATACAGCTGAAATAAAGGCTGGTCAGCAGGTTGGTCGGGATACCCAGCCCCTCCGCGAGTTCGTCAATTCTTGCCCAGTTGGCTCGCTCGTAGGACAGTGCCAGATCATAGAGCATACCGCACCGCCCTGTGTGATGCAAAAGCCCCTCCTTCGCCTCTGCGCACAGGGGGATCTGCTCCAGGATCTCTTCCAGCGGTGCGTCGATCAGATAGTTCAGAGTAGAAAACATCCCCATCAGATATGCCTCCGGCTTGGAGATGGGCATGTCTTTCGCATAGTTCATCAGGTTGCTGCAGAAGCTTGCTCTCATAAAGGACAAGCGCAGGAATTCCTCTGCTCCCTCTTCCATCTGGTTTTCTGCATTGCTTGCGCTCAGCAGATAGACCCACTGCTTCAGTTCGCTCAGTCCCATGGTCATGATGGCCTGACGCACAGTAGCCACCTTGTGTCTCAGGGCAAAATAGCAGGAATTTGCCATCTTCAGCAGGCCATAGGTCAAAGTAGCATCCACCGAAATGATCTGCTCGATCTCCTCCACATCAGGCTCATCCCTGGTCACCGCCACCATCAGGCGGAAGAAATTGCTTTGCAGGTAGCCGCTGCTGTGTGTCTTTGTCCGGAGCTTCTCCGCCACATAAGTGCCCTCCAGCGCATCCACCTTCAGTTTCAGCGCCTTCTGGTAGAGCTCCTCCCGGTCTATTCCCACCGCAATGCACTTTTTCTTCATGCTGCGGGCAATTTCAATGATATTTTTCAGTGTGAGCTCTGGTGTGCTCTGAAAATTCAGCTTGATGTAGTCGATGCCATCCAGAATCCCCAGATACCGCGGCGCAAATTGAAACTCATTGACCGCGATCTGGTACCCTTCCTTCGCGTACTGCTGTACCATCCGCATAGCCAGAGGATGAATAATCACACTGTCATCGATTTGAATGACCAGTTCCGACTTGTCAAACAGCCTGGGGGTCTTTTTCATCAGCAGAGTAGTGGTAAAGGTCATAAAATTCAGGGACCCCCGAAGCAGCTTGTCTGTATTCAGCGTCAGGAAATTGTAGATGGTGTCTGCTGCGGCGAAATCGCTGGCGCCAGGACCATCTCCCCCGCTGAATGCCTGATTCTCACCATAGTACTGGATCTCATAGCCGATGATCCGGTTTTCTGCATCCTTGATCGGCTGGCGGACGATATATTTGCTGTTCATAGACTTCCCTCCTGCTTCCGTCACTCTCCACGGGCGATCAGCTGATCGATGATCCCGATCAGATGCCCAATTTCAGGCTTGCTCAGCTGTTCATCCGCGCCCACCTCTTTTCCCTTCCGGCGCATCTCCTCCGTGATCAGGGAGGAGAAGATCACCACCGGGATACGGCTGAACTCCGGATCGCATTTGATCAGCTTTGTCAGGCGGTGTCCATCCATCTGCGGCATCTCCAAGTCCGTGATGATCAGCGCCACATGTTCTCGCAGATCCGGCGCTCCCTTCCACTGCTGGAGGGCGTCCCATAGTTCACCGCCGTTTGGATACATATTTAGGTTTACATATCCGGCCTTGACCAAAGCGCTGCGGATCATCTGTGTGAGCAGGATAGAGTCCTCAGCCACCCAGATAGGAGTCTCGTTCCGGCTTCTCGGCCCCAGCCGGTCCACCTCAGAGAGCTGGATCCCTGTCTCAGGCGCGATCTCCGCCACGATCTTTTCAAAGTCCAAAATAGTGACCAGTTCCTCACCGCACTGCGCGATACCGGTGGCCACACCCTCTGGTCCCCCAGAGACGGTCTTATCCGGCTTCTGTATATCCTGCCAGGAGATCCTGCTGATCCCAACCACTGTATGAACACGAAACGCGATATGCATCTGATTGAAATTGGTGATGATGAACAGGTCCTTGTTCCCCTTTTCTTCCTCCCGTCCACTCAGATATTTGGGCAAGTCCACCACTGTGATCACTATGTCTCTGGGCTTGAAGATGCCCTCCACTGCGGGATGGGAATGGGGCATGGGATGTACAGGTGCGGACATCAGGATCTCCCGCACCTTTGCCACATTGATCCCATAGAGATTCCCGTCAATGGTAAACTCCATAATTTCGATCTCATTTGTCCCTGTTTCCAGTAATATCTCGTGGTTGCCTCGCTCTGCCATGCTGATCCCCCATTTCTGATCTCATTTAAAATTTTAGCTAGAAAATCAGTTCCGGTCTTCCATAGCTGCGGATGCATGCCTCTCCGGATTCTGCGTCGAACAGCAGCGTCCTTGCCACTGTACCGCCCACATCCTCCCGCAGGAGCTTGATGCCTTCCCTTTTCAACGTCATATGCACGCTTTCAATATTCCGCTGCCCGATATTTCCCAGGCTTCCGCCGCCCGCCACCTCAAACATACGGGCGCCTCCCGCAATTTTGGCCACCATGCGGCTGCGCCTTGCCCCTCTCGCCTCCATCTGCCGCAGGGTCTCCCGAATTCCCGTGTCCGCATACTTCATCGGTGATCTCCGCCCGGTCTCCATGTTCAGCGGCAGCATCACATGGACCAGCGCCGCCAGTCTCAGGCCGGGGTCATAGAGACAGATCCCGATGCACGACCCAAGGGCATATGTCACCAGCATCCCTTCATACTGGGCCATTTTCATATCCGCGATCCCCACCACCAACTTATCACTCATCCAAAACACCCAGCTTCTTCAACAAAAAATTTAGAGAGCGGATATCCGGTGAGAGCAGCAGGCGGCAGGGTACGATCCTGCGATTGCAGATAAAATTTGCGCCGATCGTCATAATGTAATCTGACTGACCGCCAAATTCCGCCATGGGAACGGTCAAAATCGCCCCCTGCATGTCCACCGCGAAGGCGGGCACCGTTACCTGGATGGTGAGGTCCGCTAAACCGGACAGAGCGTTGATGAACGTGGAGATCATGATGTTGCCTACTTCCACCAAGGCGGAACGGTCCAGCTCTGTGAGCTGACTGTAATCTTCGATCTCCCTGCCTACCATATGCCCCAACACCAGATTGACAAACTCTATCTGCTGCACCGAGAGCATGATCCCATTCACTTCGCCTCCCATGCGCACTACAACGCCGGCCGTAATTACCTCAGGGCCGCCGATCCAGTCAATGGCCTCGTTGTAGCCCATGATTCGGACCTCCGGCACGTCGATACGCACCTCGCACCCCAGCATGCTGGACAGTGCGGTAGCTGCGTTTCCCGTGCCGATGCTCCCGATCTCCCGGATGGTGTCCAGTTCCAAAACATTCAGCTCATCAAAATTTTTCAAGACAATTCCCCCGTCTTATCCATTCGCCAGGTTGTTCACAGTCGTCTCCACCTCATCCGCCGTGATCATCATTTTCAGCGCATAGCTGTAGGAGCGCTGTGCCTCGATCACCTTTCCGATCTCAGTGGCCAGATCCGTGTTGGATGTCTCTAAAAATCCCTGCCGGACTGCTGAACTGCCCATCCAAACATTTCCGCTTTTTTCCGTTGCCAGGAAGCGCCCTCCGTCCAGGTGCTGCAGTCCATCCTGGTATTGCACGATAAACACGCCCACAGGCTGCTCTTCCTCAAAATTTTCCATCTGGATTGGGTAGCCGCTGGAGTTCAGGACCTGGCGCCCCGCACCGTCCGTCAGATAGTAGACTTCGTGCCATTCTCCCTCCTCATCCTGCTCCTGAAAGCCTGCGGCCGCAAAGGAGCCGTCCCGGGTGAACGATATCTCGTTTTTGGATGGGTCGAAGAGGGCAAAAAAGCCGTCTCCCGCAATGGCGTAGTCCTGTTTCCTTCCAGTCTCCTCAACAGGTGCCTGACTGAAGTCTGTCGCGGTGGATACCATGCGCGTCCCGCTCCCCTTCGGAAGCTGATCCCCTCCGATCCCATTGACCATGCCGTACATCAGCGCCTGAAAGGCTGGCTTTTCTGCCTTGAACCCGCAGGTATTGACATTGGCGATATTGTTTGCCTGCACGTTCATCTTCTGCATCTGCTGCTGTGCGCCCACCGCAGCGCTGTAAAATGCCTGAATCATAAGCTCTCCCCCTCTCCGTTTACATCCGCGCCAGCTCATTGGCCGCCTTCGTCAGCAGGCCGTCGTAGAGTTTGAGTACTTGGGCCGCGCTCTGTAGCGCCCGCTCTGCAGTCATCATGGTACTCATCTCCCGGATCATATCCACGTTGGAGCTCTCGACCCACCGCCACTGAATGGACGGCTGTACTGGCTCAGCTGCCTGACCGCCGGCCCCGAACAGCCCGCTCTCATTCTTAGTCAGCTGTCCATTATCCGCAAAGGCGAATACGCCGATCTGTCCCAGGTATGCATCTCCATCTTCGGTATAGATCCGGCCGAACTCATCGGCCCGGATATCATCCGTTGTCAGTTGGAGAGGCTGTCCGTCCGGTCCCAGCACCCTGCCATGGGCCGGAAGGGAGAGATAGCCCTCCTGATCCAGCGCAAAGCTCCCTCCCCGGGTATATTCTGTGCCGTTCTCCGTCTGAATGGCAAAAAAACCCTCTCCCTGGATCGCAAAATCCAGATTGAGCCCCGTCTCCTCCGGAGTCCCCTGGGCAAAGTTTATGTAAAGCTGACTGGGTGCCAGGATATAGCTCTCTTCTCCAATTTCCTGTGCACCGCTTTTGTTCTTGTTGCCTATGCGGCTGATCAGCACTTCCTGAAAGGTGCTGTCCGTGTACTGTTCCGCCTTATAGCCTGGGGTGGTCAAATTTATCATGTTATTGGAGACCACATCCAGCCTCCGGCTTTGGGAGAGCATGCCGGAGGTCAAATTGTAAAAGCCTTTTGTCATGTTACCGCTCCGCCTTTCCACTTACTGCGCTTCCATGTATTGCTTCATGTACTGCCTCAGATGCTCGATTGCCCGGCTGTGGATCTGTGATATCCTGGGGGCGCTCACATTCAGCACCTGTGCAATTTCCTTCATGCTCAGCTCCTTCTCATAATACAGGGAAAGGACCAGCTGCTCCTTCTCCCGCAGGGATGAGATCCCCTGCTTGAGCGTCTCATGCAGCTCCTGCTCCTCGCACAGCTCTTCGGGCGGGTTCCCGCTTTCCCCCGAGATCCTCTGCCGTGCTCCCCTGCCCTGGGTATCCAGCAGCGCCTCAAAGGAAAGCAGGCCGGACACCGCTGTCTCAGAGAGCATAGCTCCATATTCCTCTCTTGTCACGCCCAGATGGTCCGCCATTTCCGCGCTGCTGGGCGTGCGCCCCATCTGCATGGACAGCTCCTCTCTGGCCCGGTTCAGACGGATAGACTTCTGCCGCACTTGACGCGGCAGCCAGTCCTGGTGTCTGGCCAGGTCTACGATCATGCCCCGCAGGCGCTTGGAGACATAGGTCTCGAATTTCACGTCCTTTGAGGGGTCGAACTTGTCCACCGCGCTGAGCAGCACCAGGATCCCCTCTTCCACAATATCATCCAGCTGGGCAAAGCTGCTGTAGATCCCCCACACCTGGGCGGCAATGGCCCGCACCATGCCTGTCATGCGGAGTACCAGCTTCCATTTCAGTTCCTCATCTCCGCTTTCCCTGTACAGAAACAGCAGCTCTTGGTTGCTCATCTGCTCCACTGCTTCCTCTGAAAGCAATTCAGTCTGCTGGGCGGCAGTCTCAACTTTTTCTCTGCACTTTTCCATCCGTGTCGCCCCTTACCTATGAAGGCTGATTCTGCTGCTGAAGTGTAATGTTGCCGATCGCCTGAATCTGCACGCTGCTGGTTATCTCGTGGAAGGAGAGCACATAGACATCAGGATAAAACTGGGCGATCATTCGGCTGAGGTAGACCCGGATAATCTGGCTGGTCAGGACGATGGGTGTCTGGGACAGGTCGTTGAACTTCTTTCTCAGCTCTCCCAGCTGCGCAATGATCTGCTGCATGATATCCGGGCTCAGGGCCAGATACACCCCGTGATCGTTTTTCGTCAGGGCAGCCAGCACTTTCTTTTCCACCTCAGCGTCCAACGTCACCACCCTCAGCTGTCCATTTTCACAGAAGCGCCGGGTAATCGTCCGGCTCAGCGCACTGCGCACCTGTTCCGTGATCATATCAATGTCACGGGTCCCGCCGCTGGCCTCCACCACTGCCTCCAGGATAGTTGCGAGATCTTTGATCGGGATGCCCTCCCGGAGCAGGCTTTTCAGGATCTTCTCCAGATTTGCATAAGAAACCACATTAGGAATGGCGTCCGCCACCAGCTCTGGCTCTGTCTGTTTCAAGTGCTCGACCAGCTGTATGGTCTCCGAACGATTCAACAGCTCGTAAGTATGCTTTTTGATGGTCTCAGACAGGTGGGTCAGCATCACCGTCAGCGGTGTGATCACAGTATAGCCGTAGATTTCCGCCATCTCCTTGTTTTCTGGCAGAATCCAGCGTGAGGGAATACCGTAGGCAGGCTCCACTGTCTCGATCCCGTCGATTTCTCCTGTGGGATTGGAGGGTTCCAGGGCCAGATAGTAGTCCACCAGGATCTCTCCCCGTGCCACTTCCTCTCCCCGGATCTTGATGATGTATTGGTTGGTTCCCAGGGATGCGCCGTCATGGAGCCGGATGGACGGGATCACAAATCCCATGTCCTGAGCATACTGCCGCCGGAAAATGACGATCCGGCTGATCAGCTTTCCGCCGCTGGCTTCGTCCACCAGAGGGATCAGGCTGTATCCGAATTCCATCTCAATGGGCTCCACAGTCAACAGGGAGTAGACATTGTTGATGTCCTTGTAGTAGTCCGCCTCGCTGGCCGCCTGGAGCTCTGGCACCGCCTCACCGGCCCTTGCGCTCTCCGCTTCCTCCATCTGTCTGGCAAGGGCCATTTTGTGATCGCTCCAGTATCCGCCTACGGAAAGGACGGCTCCCACCAACAGAAGGGGCAGGGTCGGAGTCCCTGGAAAAAGCCCCAGCATCAGAAGGATCATGCCGGTCGCCATAATAGCTCTGGGCTGGGCCTTGAACTGGCTGATCACATCGGTATTCAGGCTCCCGTCCGATACGGAGCGAGTCACGATCATTCCAGTGGCAGTGGAGATCATCAGAGCCGGAAGCTGAGACACCAGGCCATCGCCAATGGTAGCGATGGAATATACACTTAGGACCGTGCTCAGGTCTCCCCCGCCCTGTACGATTCCAATGATCAGCCCGGCTACGAAGTTGATGACCGTGATGATCAGGGACATTACGGCGTCCCCCTTGACGATCTTGGTGGCGCCATCCATGGCGCCATAAAAGTCCGCCTCCCGCTGGATCTTCTGCCTGCGCAGACGGGCCTCTTTCTCATTGATCAGGCCAGAGCTCAGATCCGCGTCAATAGCCATCTGTTTTCCCGGCATAGCGTCCAGGGTGAACCGGGCAGCTACCTCGGAGACCCGTTCCGCCCCCTTGGTGATGACAATGAACTGGACCAGTACAATGATCAAAAAGATCAGTATCCCGATGACGATATTTCCCTGGGTGATCAGATCCCCGAACGCCTTAATGACCACACCGGCGTTTCCCCCGTTCTTGAGGATCAGACGGGTGGAGGACACATTTAATCCCAGCCGGAATAGAGTCGTAATGAGCAGCAGGGAGGGAAAAATGGAAAATTCCAGCGGCTCGGAAATATTCATGGTGATCATCAGGATCATGATGGACAGCGAGATATTAAGGATCAGCAGCACATCCAGCACACTGGGATGCAGCGGGATCACCAGGAACAGAACGATGACCACCACGATCAGGGATATTGCATTGTTGAGTATTCGTCTCATATCTCTTCCTGGAGCCTACTTTCTCATGGAATCTTCTGATCCATCCGATACAGATAAACCAATACCTCCGCCACTGCGTTATACAGCTCAGGCGGGATCACTTGGTTGAGGTCTGTGGAGGCATACAGCGCCCGGGCCAGCGGCACGTTCTCCACCACGGCCACCTTGTGCTCCTCTGCGGTACGCACGATCCTGGCCGCCAGTTCGTCCTGCCCCTTCGCCAGCACGATGGGCGCCGGGTCCCGATCCGGCTGGTAGCGCAGAGCCACCGCGAAATGGGTGGGGTTCCGGATCACCACGTCCGCCTTTGGCACCTGCTGCATCATTCTGGACTGAGCCATTTTCCGCTGGGTCTCCTTGATCTTTCCCTTGATTTTCGGATCTCCCTCTGTCTGCTTGAACTCCTCCTTGATCTCCTGTTTGGACATCCGGATCTGCCGCTCATAGTCCCACCACTGATAAAAGATATCTGCCGCAGCCAGCACCGCGAAGGCCGCCCCGATCTGCATGGACAGCAGGAAGCTCTCCTCAAACAGATGGGCACAGGCCGCCAAAAGATCGGTGTAAAGATATTTGGTAAACAGGTCCAGCACGTTGGTGATATACCGGAAAATCAGTATCAGAAGAACTGCGATCTTCAGCAGTCCTTTCAGCGCCTCCACAACACTGCGCAGGGAAAACAGCCGTTTCACTCCCTGCAGAGGGCTGATCCGGCTCAGCTTCGGCCTCAGGGACTCCCCTGAAACCAGCAGCTTTGTCTGAAAAAAAGTGGCCACCACCCCTGCTACTGCAGCCGCAGCCATCAGTGGGACCGCAGCCTTGACAAACGTTCCCAGAAGATGAATGAACAGCCCGCTTCCCTCCGCCGGGACTTCCATGGATGGCTGCGCAATGAGATCCATACAGTACCGCAGGAACTCATATATTTGTGCCGCGATCCAGTTGGCGCTCAGCCTGAGGACAAGGAAGCTGACCAGCAATACGACTACTGAGACTGCGTCATTACTGAAAAATATATTTCCTTTTTTCCGCTCATCACGCCGCTTTTTTGGTGTGGCTTTTTCCGTTTTCTGTCCGTCTGCCAAGCCCCATCACCTCTTCTCTCTTCCAGAGCCCTTCCCACTAACCGGAGCCTGCCATCACGGCCAGCCCCCGTCTCAGGCCAGAAAGCATATCCGCCTCTGCCCCCAGCAGGAATTCACTAAGGGGAGTCAGGAACAGGAAGAGCAGGATCAGTCCGATGATGACCTTGAGTTCCATGTTGATGACAAAGGCGTTGATCTGTGGGATAGCCTTCATCAAAATTCCCATTCCCAGCTCTCCCAGCAGTTCGGCAGCCAAGATCGGCAGGGCCATCTTTACCGCCAGAAGCATGGAAGAGAAAAACACCTCTGCCACGTAGGAGGCCGCTGCTTCCCCGAGGACAGCGGTGCCAAAGGGCAGGATCTCAGCCGAGCCCAGCAGAATGCGCATCAGGGTGTAGTGGCCGTTCTCTGCAAAGAAGTTCAGAAAAAAGAGGATATTCAGCAGGGATGCCGTCACAGACATGTTGGCCTGACTGCTTGCATCGTAGATCTGCGCCATTGTCAGTCCCATCTGAGCGTCTATGATCTCTCCTCCTGCCTGGACGATAGCTGCGCACAGCTGCATCAGAAAGCCCAGCACGAATCCCACCACAAGTTCCACGCCCAGCCGGACCACCAGTTCCACCACTGTTCCTGGCGGTGCTGGCATCGGCTGTCCAAGCCCGTAGACAAACACGGACAAAACCAGAATCAGGCCCGTCTTTGCGTACCCGGGGATATTGCTGCGGCCTAGGATCGGGCTGAACAGGACAAAACCGCTGATCCTGGCCAACACCATTTCAAATCCAAAGAGCTCTGACCATCCAACCATACTGTCTGTTCCTCACATCAGGGTAAACAGGTAGCGTGTAAAATCCTTCAGAGTCTCCAGCATCCAGCCGCCCGCCGCCAGAAGGATAAGGACGACCACGATCATTTTCAGGATAAAGGAGAGGGACTGCTCATGGATCTGGGTCACAGCCTGAAAAATAGCCACCAGGATCCCCACCAGCATACTCAGCAGCAGCAGCGGTGCCCCCAGCTTCAGCGCTACTCCCACGCCCTCCCGCAGGATATCGACTACGTCCATAACTCCTCCTTACTCATTGGAAGCTCCGCACCAGTGTAGAAAACAGCAGCTGCCAGCCATCCAGCGAAATAAACAGCAGCAATTTAAATGGCATGGAGATCATGGAGGGCGGCAGCATGATCATTCCCATAGACATCAAGGTGGACGCCACCACCACATCGATCAGAACAAAGGGAATATACAGGTAAAATCCGATCAGAAATGCGTGCTTGAGTTCGCTGGTCATAAAGGATGGGACAATGATCCGCAGAGGCAGCCCCTCCGCCTGTGCCCGTGTGGCCGGCATATCCGCTCCGGCGAGCTCACAGAACAGCTCCAGAGAGCTGTCCTCCGTCTGATCCAGCATGAATTCCTTCAGAGGCACCTTAGCTTTTTCATAAAACTCCTCTTGAGTGATCCTCTCTGCTATGTATGGCTCATAAGCGTTTGTCTGGATGTCACTGATCACCGGGGACATGGTAAACAGGGTGAGGAACAGTGCCATTCCCACCAGCACCATGTTGGGCGGATTCTGCTGCAGCCCAATGGCAGAACGCAGAAAGGAGAGGGAGATGATATACCGGGTAAAGGAGGTCATCATCACCACAATAGAGGGGAGGAGTGTGATCAAGGTAGTCAGAAGTAGGATCTGGAGCGTCTGAAAATTCTCTCCATTTACATTGATCAGCGCGTCCAAGCTCCCACCCCCTTATTTCCTTCTCTGCTGAAGCACACTTTTCAGGGCCTCCTGAAAGCTTATCCGCTGGCAGGCACCCTCCGGTGCTCCTTCCTGCTCCCACTGCCCCATCTCTTCCCGGTTCAGTGTCCTCAGACAGGTGATCCCGCCCGGCGCCGCACCCAGCAGACAGATCTGCTCTCCGGCCTGAACCAGTAGCAGCTTTTGATCCTTCCCCACCTGGATCTCTTCTAAGACGGTTACATGCCGCCCTTTCAGCCGCCCTGCTGCCGCCCGCCCCGCCACAACATATCTGGTAAACCAGTAGGACAGCAGCAGTACAGCACAGATCGCGGCCAGAGCCCAAACCAGCTCCAGTATTTCATCCCGCATTTTGCTTTTCTGATCAGGGTGCGCCCAGAATGGAATTGACCGTTTTCATCAGGCGGTCGTCCTTGAAAGGCTTGACGATAAAGTCCTTGATCCCCGCTTGTACCGCCTCCATCACCATAGCCTCCTGGCCCATGGCGGAGCACATCACCACATTGGCGCTGCTGTCCTTGGCCCGGATCGCCTTCAGCGCCTCCAGCCCATCCATATTCGGCATGGTGATGTCCATGAGGACCAGGTTGGGATGGAGCTCAAAGTATTTTTCCACTGCGTCCTTTCCGTCGACCGCCTCGTGGACATCGGTATAGCCGTTCTTCGTCAGGGTGTCGCGAATGACCTTTCTCATAAAAGCTGCATCGTCTACGACCAAAATTTTTGCCATGTCACATCATCCTTTTCTTCTAAATTTGATTGGTTAGTCTGCCCGTGTCAGCTCACTCAGCTCAGGACGCTTCAATACTTCTGTGATTCTGATTCCAAAGTTGTCGTCAATGACCACCACATCGCCCCGGGCCACGCACAGCCCGTTTACAAACAGATCCACCTGATCCCCCGCCAGTTTGTCTAAAACTACCAGGGACCCCTTGGAAAAGGTAAGGATATCTTCCACCTTTCGGCGCGTCCGTCCAATCTCCACTGACACTTCCAGCGGCACTGACATGATCAATTCCAGATTCTGAGCCTGCTCCTGGCCGATCTTATCCGCCACATCCAGGGGCGGCAGCTGGACCGGCTTCGTGTTGATCACCCGCGGTTCCCCAGCGTATGCCGGAGGAGCCGGCATGTACTGCCCCGCTGCCTCATAAGGCCGCGCCGAACTCTGCTGCGGCTCCGGCTGCCGGGGTGGGGCCGCCTGAGCTGCAGAGGGAGCCATTCCGCTCATCAACTGCTCGATCTCCTCCTGACTCAGCTTTCCGCTCCCAGAGGAAGCGGGGGGCGGTGCGGAGGGAGCACCTCCGCTCATCAGCCGCTCGATCTCCTCCTGGCTCAGCTTGCCGCTCCCGGAGGAAGCGGGGGGCGGCGCGGAGGGGGCACCCCCGCTCATCAGCCGCTCGATCTCCTCCTGACTCAGCTTGGCTCCGCCGGTGGAAGGCTCCGGCTTTACCTCTTCTTCCGATTTAGCTCCCTTGCCCTCCCCATCACTCAGATCTACGCCAAATCCGGCGATCAGCTCCCTGGCCAGGTCCACAGACATGACATTGACGAATTCACTTTTCAGCACATTCTCAATGCTCAGCATGAACTTGGCCACTACCACCATCCCGCTGTCATACTGGAAGTGTTCCCGCTCAAACTGATCCAGGTCATCCAGAGTGAAGGACTGGGGCGTAGAGATATTGACGGAGCGGCCTAGGAAGTCAGAGAGAGCGGTGGACGCCGCGCCCATCATCTGGTTCATGACCTCGCATACCGCGCTGATCGTCAGATCATTAAACTCGAACTCCTCATCTGATATCTCCGTTCCCATCAAGATCTCTACGATCGTCTTGACGTCGTGGCGCTTGAGAAGCATGATGTTGCTCCCCTCGAGGCCGGAGACATATTTGATCTCGATCCCGATCGCAGGCTCTAGTTCTCCCAGGGTAAATTCCTCGATCGGCACCACCGACACAGATGGAGTGGTGATATCCACACGGTGATCCAGCATATTGGAGACCGCTGTAGCGGACGACCCCAAGCTGATATTCATGATCTCACCAATGGCATCGATCTCCATTGGGCTGAATATATTTTGTTTCATGTCCCTACTTGTCCCTTCCTCCCTGATTGTGATAGGTCTCCCCTATCTTTACCGCCATATTGCTGCTCAACGTCCCCATTTTTCCGCTGAACCAAGGCTTTCCCCCAATATACAGGTAAATGGGCTGCGCTGTTGGGTGTCCAAGGTCGATCACATCACCGGGATGGAGATAATAGATATCCTGCAGCCTCAGTTCTGTGCGGCCAAGCTCCGCAGATATCTCCAGCTCGGAATCCCTGAGAATATCAAGGATCTCCTCTGAATTGTCCTCCCCGGCCCCTCTTCCCGCCTGATTGGCCGCGGCGATCCGGGCAAAGATGGCGGACAGCATGGAACCGGGCAGGCAGAAGTTCATCTGTCCGGAGCAGTTGGAAAATTGGATGTTGATACCGATGATGACTACTGTCTCATCCAGGCCGATCAGCTGGACCAGTGTCGGGTTGGTTTCCATGCGCCGGACTCCGAAGGACAGGTCAATGTAGTTTTCCCAGCTTCCCCCCAGCACGGAGATGAGATCCTTCACAATACTCTCATAGAGCTTCAACTCCAGATCCGTAAAATTATATCCAGCCGGAAGCGCAGGATCGACATCGCCTTCTCCACCCATCAGGCGATCCATCATACTCAGCATCAGCGAGGTGGAAAAGTGGAGCAGAACGGGCTGTTCCTCCGCCTGCTGGTTGTGCGCAAACTGCACATCTGCCAGCACCAGCACATCCCCCTCTGTCAGTGCGTTGGAAAACTCGTAATAGCGCTGCTCCTCCACCGACTCCACAGAAATTTCGCAGGTGGTATGCAGCAGTCCATTGATCCTGGAGTTAATTACCCTGGTATAATTTTCAAAGATGCCGCTGATCATTTTCATGCGGTCCTTTGTAAATTTCCTCGGGCTGTAAAAGTCATATTTTCGGTACTTTTTCTCTGTCGTTTTCTCTGCCGACGCTGCCAAATCCATCTCGCCGCTGCGAGCAGCATTCAGCAGGGCGTCGATCTGGCTTTGTGATAGAACTTCCGCCATTGTTTTCCCTCCCAGGCAGAGTATGGATCAGGATGCTGCGTTCTGCTCTTCCGGCTGGTACGCCGGGCTCGGCGTGCCGGTACTCTCCCGCATGCTGTAATACTGCTTGATATCATCGCCTGCCAAAGCATCCAGATCCAGTCCGGTGACGATCAGCTCCACCCGGCGGTTCTTTGCCCGTTCTTCCGGAATGGCATTGCTGGAAATCGGCCGCCACTGGCCATATCCCACACTGACCAGCCTTGCTGGGTCAATGATCTCTTTCTCCTGCAAATATACAGTGACCACTGTGGCCCGATTGGACGCCAGGAATCGATCCACTGTATAGTCATTTTCCTCATTGGCTGTCGCCTGCGCCGTATGGCCCAGCACCCTGATCTCATTGATGGAAGGGCCCACTTCCGCAATGGATCGGGCGACCTGGTCCAAAACTTCCTTGCCCTCGTCCAGAAGGGTATATTCATTGGGACGGAAAAACACGGTGTCATTAAAGGAGATGAACACATAGCCGTTTCCCTTCCCAATGCTCACCTTTTCCATCATATTTTCCTGCTGAAAATATTCTGCCATGGCCTGGTAAAGCTGTTCCATATCCCGGTCCACCTGATCCTGTGTCACGACGCTGCCCTCGGGCGGCTCCTCCATGCTCGTCCCGTTGACCACTGCACTGGGATTGAGTGCCTGGACCAGGGCGATCCATTTGGATTCATCCATTTTGGACATGGAGAACAGCATTACAAAAAAGCAGAGCAGAAGCGTGACCATGTCGCCATAGGTGTCCATCCAGTTCGCTCCGCCGCTTCCGCTTTTTTTCTTTCTCTTCATTCTGGGTCCCGCCTCCTTGAAGCCGCCTGAAGCTCATTTCTTTTTTCCCCGGCGTTTTTTGCCTCCGTCATCGGCTCCCTCTGCCGCCTCTCCGCCTTCCCGCTGCTTCTCATTCATAAAGGTCAGCAGCCGCTCCCGCAGGAACTTGGGATTCTCACCAGATTGGATGGCCATGATCCCCTCCATGATGATCTGGCGGCACAGGATCTCCTCCTCATCCCGCGCCGTCAGATTGGCGGCAATGGGGTTGAATACCACATGTGCCAGCAGAGATCCATAAAATGTGGTGATCAGAGCCACGGCCATGTCAGGCCCCAGGGAGTTCATATCCGCTCCATCCAGGTTCTTCAGCATATTGATCAGACCGATCAGAGTTCCGATCATGCCAAAGGCCGGTGCCGCATTGGACCCCCGCTCATACATGGCGATGACTGCCTGGTGCCGCTCGGAGGTCTGCTCGATCTCATTTTCCAGGATACTGCGCACCCGCTCCGGGTCATTGTTGTCCACCACCAGCATGATCGCCTGCTTAAAAAAGGAGTTTTCCTGCTCGTTCCCCTTCTCTTCCAGTGCCAACAGCCCATTTTTTCTGGCGATCTGTGCCAGCTCGGTCAGCTGATCCACATACACCTGCGGATCAAAGGTGTTGGAGTGGAGCATGATCTTAAAGTGCTTTGGCAGGGACCTGATCTGCTTGGGATAGCAGGCGACCACCACCGCCAGTGTGCCGCCGATGACGATCAGAATACTGGACAGGTCCACAAAGTTCGATAGGTTTCCAATACTGAAGCTGAATTGAAGTGTCGACATATCGAAACCGACCACAATTCCAAACACAGTAAAGAAAAAGGCCATCACAATGCCGACGATATACACAATATTCATAGCGCGTATCCCTTCTTTTCTCTATTGGGAGGCAGGATGCGGCCCCGCCTCAGCTCCGCCTGTCCAGAACACTGATCTCCCGGTGGATGTCCTGGACCTTCGCGTTATAGTCGGCAATTTTCTGGATGATCTCTTCTACGGTGTCCTTGACCAGATAATAGTCATGGTTCATCATAACGATTTTGCACTCCGGGATCAGCTCGATGCACTCGATCTGATTGTGATTGACCAAAAAGCGCTCATTATTCATTTTCCGCAATACGATCAAGATTATGCCTCCTCGCTTCCGGCCTTCCCCCGCCGGGAATCCGGCGGGGGAAGGCATCTGTTTACTCCAGCGGCGCTCAGCGCTTCATGTTGACCAGCTCTTCCAGCATGGTGTCGGTCACGGTGACGATCCGGGTGTTGGCCTGATAGCCTCTCTGGTAAACGATCATATTGGCAAACTCAGTGGCCAGATCGGTTCCGGATGCCTCCAGAAAGCCAGGTTGAAGGCTGGTCTTGCTGCCAGCGGCCAGCATGTTTTCAGGATCCAGGTCCGCATTTCCCAGCTTGTCCTGATTGTTCAGGTATCCCGTTACAGAACTGTTGGCCGTTCCGATGGTCAGCGTCCCTGCTGCGTCGCCCGCGGTGAAGTAAGGGCCCTCGGTGTGCTCCAGGCCATTGGGGTTTGTCACCTTTCCCAGTGCAATATAGCCCACAACCACCGGGTCCCCGGTATCATCGTTGACACAGGATACCTGCCCGTTGCTGTCGATCTTCAGGCTGTTATAGGCGATGCAGTCACCGGTGGAGTTCTCTGCGTCCGTTCCTTCCTCCGCCGGAACATTGTGTCCGGTGTCATCCACACCAGGGAACAGGGCGTCCCCCGGCTTGATATCTCCCTGGGCGGCGTCTCCCACCGCCTTCATAGGCAGGCGGATAGGGACCAGCTGGGTACTGATCCCATCTCCGTTCGTACCGGCCTCATCTGCCTGATCAGCTCCATCCATATTGCAGGTCACGAAGCCATATACCACGTTGCCCGCGCCGTCCACCAGGTATCCATCCGAGTCAAATCGGAAATCACCTACCCTTGAGAGGGAGAGAGCTTTGGCGTCCTCCGCGTTGTTCACATCCACATCCTTAGGCCCCACCAGGAAAAAACCATCTCCCTGGATAAAACAGTCGGTGGGCATCCCGGTGGACTCCAGAGAGCTGGTCGTCATATCCAGATCGATGGTGCCGATGCTGCATCCATAGCCGGTCTGGCGCGGATTGGTCCCGCCTACCATGTTTGTGCCGGCGGAACCAGCGGCCTGAGTGGAATAGATGCTTTCCCGAAAGGTGACGCGGCCGGGCTTATAGCCATAAGTATTTACATTGGCCACATTGTTGCCCACTGTATTCAATGCCTCCATGTGTGCCTTCAGCCCGGAAATTCCCGCGCTCATTGCTCCTGTCAATGCCATGCTTCAGATCTCCTTTGCTTTTGGTGTTCTCTGTTTCGCGCCGCCGGGGGCCCGTCAGTCGCACGTCCCCCAGGACATCCAAAAATGGTCCTGTCCTCTGTTTGTCACAGGATCACGGCGCCGTCAATGTTGGTAAATATGTTCTCCTTCATCTCATCCTGGGACATGGTGGTAATGACCCGGCCGTTTGGAACGTTGATGATAAAGGCAAGGCTCTGGTCAAGGGCCAGGATATTCGTCGCCCCCTTGGCCTCCGCCCGCTCCACAGAGTCCGTCAGCCGGTCCAGAAGATTGGGTGTCACCTCGATTCCCCTCTCCTCTGCCCGCTCCATGGCGTGCTTGGAAAAGGCGATCTGTCTTCCGCCCGTCCGTTCCAGCTCCTGGCGCAGAGCTTGTACAAAGCCGTCCCCGCCTCTGGCCTGAACGGCTCGCGGTCGGCCTATCCCGGCTTCCAGACTGGCCCCCGTGATAGATGCTGTACTGTCGATCACTGCGCTCACCTCCTTTGGATCAGCCGCCCCTGCGGCTCAGGTCTCGGGCGTCTGCGTATCTCCGCCCTCACCGCTGCCTCCCTCCGGCTCATCTGGAGTCTCCGGAATATCTGGCAGGGTCCCCACCGCCATGATGTCGCTGAGGGCGTACATCTCTCCGTCTACAAAGATCACTGGTACTCCCTGGTACGTCCCTGTCCCGGTGACGGTTCCCACTACCTCCTGGAGCTTTCCATCCTCGCCGTACTCTCCAACCGTCACGGTCTTTCCCACCAGGGAGGCCGCATAGGTCAGCGTGTTGGCGTCCACCAGCGTGTCAATGCTGGTCTTGACCGTGGTCATCATCTGCACCACCGACATCTGTACCAGCTGATTGAGCATATCCGAAGTATCTGTGGTGTTGTCCATGGTCTGATTCTGCAGCTGCTGGACCATCAGCTGCAGATAGTCGGTAAAATCCAGCCCCATGTCCTCTCCCTTTTGATGGATCTCATAATCCTCCATCCAGGAGTTGTCCGAGGAGCCGGTCTTGCTGCTGCCATAGACGCTGGCCCGCTGACTAGCCAGCAGGCTGTCCAGCGCCTGGGGCATAAAATCGCTGCTCACTGTGCTTTCCTCCTTATTTTCTTACACAGGTGCGGTCTCCTGCTCCAGCAGCCCCAGCTTCAGCTGATGAAGGAAGTTTTCCGACTCCTCCCGCTTCGGGTCCCGGTGCTGCTCCTGGGGCTGTCCATTCTGCCCGCCGCCGTTCTGGTCAGTCTGCTGCCAGCTCCGCCCGCTCTCCTGAGGGTGGGCCACCTCGATCCGGACTTCCTGCTGGCTTCCGTTCTGAAGCATGGAGCCCAAAGTCCCCAGGTGCTCTCGCAGGAGGTTGGCTGTATGTTCGCTCTCCGCCCGCAGCACCACATGGAGTGCGCTGCCCTCACTCCGGGTCAGCTCCACCACCACATTACCCAAGTGCTCCGGTGTCAGCTTCAGCTCTATCTTCTGGATCCCCTGGTCCGCTATGCTGCGAATGGTCCTGCTCAGTCGGGCATCGAACTGTTCTGACGTGGTATCCAGCACTGCGCCGTCCCCTACCTTTACGGGAGCGGCCTCCGTCCCCTGGAACAGCTTCTGATCGCCTCCGGTCTGGAGCTGTGTGACCTCCACATCCATCTTCTGGTCTGTGCCCGGCTGCTTTCCACTCTGCTCCGACTGCCCCTCAGGCTGCTCCATGTGCTGGCCTTCCGCCTTGACCTGGAGCTCCGCTCCTTGTCCTTCACCCTCCGCCTGTCCAGCAGAAGAGATAAGGGACCCAGGTGCAGCCTCCTGTTCCGCTTTTTGCGGCACAGCCGCTTCACCAAAACGCTCAATATTCTGCGGGAGTGCTGGCTCCGCAGCCTTCTCTCCCTCCACAACAGCATCAGCTGCCGGCAAAGCAGGCGCCTGTGCTGTTATCTGTTCTGCCTGCTCCGTTACAACAGCGCAGCCCACGAATGGCACGATCCCCCCGCCGGCCAGGACCGCACTCAAATCCAGCATCAGTGGAACGCCCTGTCCAGCTGCTTGAGCCGCTACATCTTCGTCCTTCTGCTCCGTCTTTCCGGTCTCTGTATCTTGGGACGGATCTGTCTTCTGAGGCTCCTGCTCCGTTCTTTCCCGGTCTGCCTGGGTTCGCTTTTCATTCAAAAGCGCCTGAAAATCCATCTTCTGCTCCGGCCTGCCAGCAGACACCCCGATATCCGGCAGGGTGCTCTGGGTGATCTGTCCGGCCAAATAAGCCATTTGAAGCGTCAAATCACTTGTATTCATCTTTCTCACCTCCTTTCAATGCTGAAAGTCAGAGCAGGCCGGCTTCCACCGCACGAGTATTGGCCACCAGTTCGTCGATCCGCAGTTCTTCCTGCCTCTGGAGTTCTTTCTCATAGCTCTCCAGCTTTTTTTCCCGCAGTTTTTCCAGTGACGAGGTGTCCTGCCTGGCCGCGATCATCCTCTTCCGCCGTTCTTCGGCCTCCGTCTGAAGCTGGTGCAGTCTGCTCTCCTCACGCTGGATCTCTCCCTCCAGCATCCGCAGCCCCATCTCATAGCCCATGGCGTCCGCAATGGTGATCCCCTCTGCCTCTGCCCTGCGAAACTGCTGATTCAGGCTCCGGTGGCGCGCCTCCGCTTCCCGCAGCCGCCGCTCCTGCTGCCGGACCCGCTGGATCGCCTCCGCGTATTCATTTTGAGCACCATCCAGCACCTGGCGCTTATACTGGAGGACCGTATCCAGACCGAATTGAAACCGCTTCATTTCCGTTCCATCCTTTTCACAGCAGCCCGCGCATTGCCTCCAGATCCTCCTCATAGGAGAATGCCTCATTCACCCCTTGGGTCAGGAATTGGTTGATCCCGTCAATCTTGCTGATCGCGTAATCCAGCCGCGGGTTGGTCCCCGCCTTGTAAGCACCGATGGAGACCAGATCTGCATTCTTTTCATAGATCCCCATCACATCCCGTACCCGGGCCGCCAGAGTCAGGTGCTCCGGCGCGACGATGTCATTCATCAGGCGGGAGATGCTTGCGTTGATGTCGATGGCCGGGAAATGGTTGCTGTTGGCCAGCTTTCTGGAGAGCACAATGTGTCCGTCCAAAATACCCCGCACGGTATCCGCGATGGGTTCGTTGGTATCGTCGCCCTCCACCAGCACGGTATAGACGCCGGTAATGGAGCCTTTTTGAAAATTTCCGCTGCGCTCCAGCAGCTTGGGCAGTTCCGCATAGATAGACGGAGTATAGCCGCGCGCCACCGGGGGCTCCCCCACCGCCAGCCCGATCTCCCGCTGTGCCATGGCGAACCGGGTCAGTGAGTCCATCATCAGCAGCACATGACACCCCTGATCCCGAAAGTATTCCGCGATCCCGGTGGCTACTGAGGGGCACTGCTTGCGCAGCATAGCCGGCTGGTCAGAGGTTGCCACTACCAAGATGGAGCGGCGCATCCCCTCCTCTCCCAGGTCCTTTTCCATAAACTCCAGAACCTCGCGTCCCCGCTCCCCCACCAGGGCGATAACATTGATGTCCGCTTTCACATTTTTCGCGATCATCCCCATCAGTGTGCTTTTGCCTACACCAGATCCCGCAAAGATACCGATGCGCTGTCCCTTCCCGATGGTCAGCATGCTGTCTATCGCCTTCACGCCAAACTCCATCCGCTCCCGGATAGGGGGGCGTGACATGGGATTGATATACTGGTTCCGTTCCACACAGAAGGACGTACCTCCATGGAAGGGTCCCTTTCCATCAATGGGCTGTCCCAGTGCGTTAATCACCCGCCCTTTGAGAAAGGCTCCCATCATCAGGCTCAGCCTGCGGCCGGTATTGCGGACAAAATTTCCCGAAGAGATCCCGCTCATGTCGGAGTAGGGCATCAGCAGCATCCTGTCGTTCTTGAAGCCCACTACCTCCGCCAGGACCTGTCCACCGGATTCTCCGTTGTAAATCTGACAGATGTCGCCCACCGCCGCCCGGCCTCCCGATGCCTCGATAGACATGCCCACAATATTTTCAATTTTTCCGGTATAGCTGATGGTCTCCGCCTTTCGGACCTGCTGGATCTTGTCTTCAAACATGGAATCTGTGCCCTTTCCGCTGTCCCGGCTGTCAGCCTCCGCTGAGAACGTCCCGGATGTTGTTCAGCTGCGTGGACGCACTGGCGTCTATGATCTCGTCCGGCATCTCGATGATACAGGCACCCAGCTCATCATCTGACATAGGGATGATCTTGATATGCTCTGAGAGCCCCGCCAGCGCTGTGGTAAGCTCTGGGGTGATCTGGGCCAGATCCCTGGCCTCATATCCCCCCACATAGATATGCACCCACTCCCGGCGCTTCAGCTTTTCTGTCGCCACCTGGATCATACGGGCGATCACATCCCGGCTGGTCCGCAGACTGATGTGGATGACCTTCTCCGCTACTGCCAGGCTCAGCTCACACAGTTCATTCTGGGCCTGCTCCAGCAGCGAATCCCGCGCTGCCGCCGCCTGCTCCAGAAAGCTGCGGATACGCTCTGCCTCCTGTTTCCGATGCTCTTCTATCTGGGCCGCGCCCTCCACCCGGGCCTGCCGCAGTCCCTCTCCGTAGCCCTGCCGGTAGCCGTCCGCTCTGGCCAGCTCCTTCTCGGCCTCCGCCTCCTGCCGGATGTGCTGCCGCTCCTGTTCTAAAAGCTCCTCCGCCTGTTGCCGGGCATCCTCCAAGATCTTCTCCGCCTGGATCTTGGCGTAATTCAGGGCATCCGCCGCCGCAGTATGGGGCGCTTCCGGCTCCTGCTCCTGGAGCGGCGTTTCCTCCGCCTGTTCCCCCTCGGGCTCCGGGCTCTCCTCCACCTGGAGGCTCTCTGCATCCGGAAATACATAGGAGTTGACAGCCGGCTTCAGGAAGCTCTTAAAAATATTAGGCAATGATATCGTCCTTTCCGCCCTTGAGGATGATCAGCTCGCTGCGTTCCTCCAAGTCCCGGATGATCCCAACAATGCGCTGCTGGGCCTCCTCCACGTCCCGGATGCGGACATTGCTGGTAATCTCCAGATCCTCCCGGATGCTCTGCGCCATGCGGGCCGACATATTGGTGAAAATTTTGTTGGCCACATCGCTGTTTGCGCCCTTGAGCGCCAGCACCAGATCTCTGGGATCGCAGTCCCGGACAAACCGCTGCACCGAACGGTCATCCATGGTAACGATGTCCTCAAACACAAACATGCGCTTGCGGATCTCATCCGCCAGAGGCTCGTTGTACTCGGCCAGGCGGTCAAAGATGTTTTTCTCGCTGGAGCGGTCCAGATTGTTCATCACATCCGCCACAAAGTCTACTCCGCCCACCTTTACATTGCTGGCTGTCATCAGGCTGGAGAACTTCTTCTCCATCTCCGCCTCGATGATTTTTACCGCAGTGGGGGAGGCACTCTCCATATTGGCCATATTCTCAATCACCCGGACCTGCCGCTCGTCATCCAGCTCCTCGATCACGGCTGCTGATTTCTCCGCATCCACATAGGACAGCACCAGCGCGATGGTCTGCGGTCTCTCATGCTGCAAAGCCGCATACAGGGACTTCTCATCCGCCTTGTTCAAAAAGGCGAATTCTCGGTTTTTCAGCGACTTGGTCACCTTCTCCAGCAGGCTGGTAGCCGTCTGCTGGCCAAACGCCTTTTCCAGTACAGCCCTGGCGTATTCCAGGCCGCCCTCTGTCACCGCCTTGTTGGTCATGCACATCTGGTAGTACTCAGTCAGTACGTCTTCAGTGGCGCTGGAATCCAGATAACCCAGTTTTGCCACCTCCAGGGTAATCTGTTCCACGTCCTCCGGGTCCATGTACTGATAGAGCTGGGATGCCTTGTCTGTGCCCAGGGAGACGATCACCGCTGCCGCTTTCTGTTGCCTAGTCAGCCTGGGATGGGCGGTGCCTCCCTTGGATATAGGTTCGCTCATCCCGCGTCATCTCCTTCCCGCAGCCAGTTTTTCACCATCTGAGCCGCAATTTCCGGATTTTCCTCCGCAAATTTCCGCACATCCCTCCGCAGCTCCAAGCTCTTTTCCGTCTTCATATCCATGATATCGGCCCCCTCGGGAGCAGGCGCCGGGATCTCCTCCGCCCTCTGGACCGTCTGCACTCCATCCAGCTTCTTTCGGCGCTTTGACCGCCTGCGGATCAGCAGGACTACCATCAGGAGGATCACAAATACACCCAGCCCGGCCAGCGCCGCATAGAGCATCCATGCCGGAACGCCATCCGGCACCGGGATCGGCGCCGTTCCCTCCTGATAGAAGGGTTGGATCAGAATGGATATCTTTTCATTCTGGAGCTCTGTGCCGATTCCGGCCGCCCGGGCCACATGGGGATAGAGGCTGTTTGCGCTGGCACCCCCCGCCGCCGATTGGTTAATGGTGACAGACACCATCACATCCGCCACAGTTCCGGCCAGATGCTCCACCTGGACCTTCTCCGTGTCCACCAGGCTGTGCTCCTCACCGCTGTTAGAGATGAGCACCTCATCCCCGTTGGCATTCAGCTGCTCCTGAACATAGGTATTCAGATCTGCGTTTGAAGGGGTCCCGACCGTACCCCCGGCCGTCTCGTCTCCCCCCCGGATGATCTCCTGCTCGAAGACCCGGTCTCCGATGATGCCCTCTCCATCTTCCTCACCGCTGTAGTTGGTGGAATCGGTATAGGTCCGGTCCATGTTTACGATGCTGTTAACGCTCACCCGGATGTTTTCTTCCCCAAACAAGGGGATCAGAACCTGCATCACCTGGGTGCGGATCTTGTTGTTTGTCTGCTCTTCCAGGCGCATCTTCAGCGCAGAGATGTCCTGTACATCGGTGATCCCGTCCTGGGCAGTATAGTTGTTGCCGAACTGGTCCTCAATGGCCACAGCGTCGATGCTCAGTCCCTGAACCGCATGGCTGACCGCATTGCGGATCGCCTTCACCTGCCCGTCTGTGAGGGAGGCCCCTTCCTCCATGGTCACAATCACTGTGGCGCGGGCCTCCACCACATTGCCGCTGTCCAGCACATAGGTATGATCCTCTCCAGGCGTGATAAAGACTGCTGCGTCCCGCACAGAGGAAAAATTGCGGATCACGCCCGCCAGCCTGTCCTGTAAGTCATACAGTGCCAACTGACTGCGCTCTGATTCTGTGGTCAGACTGCTCACGTGGTCCAGATACATGGAATAACCCGACCCGGAGTTTGGATAGCCCTCTATCAGAAGTGCCGCCTTCAGCTGCTCCTCCTGACTTTCCGGAACCAGGACCGTGTCCTCCCCCTGGATCTGGTAATCCGTCACCCCGTTATCAGACAGATAGGAGACGATCGCGGTCAGATCCGTCTGGTTCAGCCCGGTAAAAAGGACTGTATAGGGCTGGTTCAGGCTCACAGCCAGTACCAGAGCAATCACCACAAGGACCGCAGCCGCTCCGGCCCCTAAAAGGATCTTTGTTTTTTTTGCCGCAGACAGCCACCACTGTTTGATCTTCTGGAAGAATCCCTTTACCTTCTCTTGCACTGCTTACTCCCTCCGGCTCCTGCTGTGATTACAAACTGATCCGCATGAGCTCGTTGTAAGCATCCAGAGCCTTATTCCTCAGCTGAATCAACAGATTGACAGACATTGACCACTGGCTGCTGGCAATGGACATCTCCGCAGGGTTGTCCATCTGACCGGTCGCCAAACGATATTCTGCATCATTCTTTACCCGCTCTGTCTCTTTCACATTTTCCACTGCCGCCTGAAAAATATCAGCAAACAGCGAGCCCTGCTCCCGGCTGTCCCCGGCTGTCCCGACGCCTCCTGCAGTATCTCCCCGAAAAAGGGGTTGGATGGGGTCTATAGGCCGAAAATCCATCACTGTTTTCTCCTCCGCATCTGCACTACCAGCACCTGCTCAGCAGGTGCTGGTTTCAATCTTTCTCTTATTTCCCGATCTCGAGTCCCTTAGCCGCCACCTGTTTGAGCACATTGAATGCGGTCACATTGGCCGAATAGGCCTGACTGGCCGCCATGGCATCCGCCATCTCCTGCATCAGATCCACGTTGGGCATCTCTACATATCCCTCCGCATTGGCATCAGGGTGCTCAGGATCATAGACGAGCTTAAAGTCAGAGGGGTCCTCCACAATTTCAGTTACCCGAACGCCTCCCGCGGTGCCGGAGGCTCCTCTCCCCAAGGCACGGTCCAGTGCCGCCTGAAACGGGCTGCGCTCTCCCTCCGCCTCAAATACCACCATCTTGCGTCGGTAGGCTCCGCCCCCCTCTGTCCGCGTGGTGGTCCTGTTCGTGATGTTCTCCGATACTACGTCCAGGCGGAGCTGCTGAGCGGTCAGCCCTGATCCCACCACATTCATTGAGCTTAAAAACGCCATATTAGGTCCCTCCCTGTCTCATTAGCCGCGGATGACGGCCTGAAGCGTAGCAATGTCGCTGGAAATGGCCCCAAATACATACTGCATTTGATACCCGTTGCGTGCCAGCTCCACAGACTGTTCTGTGATATTGACACCGTTTCCGTCCATGCGGACACTCTCCTGCGCCTCCCGCACGACTACGGGCGTCTCTTCAATGGCCTTCCGGATGGAAGAAGAGGAGATTCCATTTTGGGCGGAGGAGAGGACGGCATTTTTGAGCGCCTCCTCAAACGTAGCGTATTTCACCTGATAGCCCGGTGTCTCCACATTTGCGATGTTGTCTAAAATGCAGGATTGCTTGCTCCACAGAAATTCCATGGAGCGCTGCATCATCAGGAATGAGTTGCTGCTGAGACCATCCATTTTATCGACCAGCCCTCTCTTCTTTTTCGGTCATTTTCATGGTTTTTCGACAAAATCTGCAAAAAAACAAACCCGTTACCACATAATAATAAGATATGTTGTTTGCGCACAAAAAAGAAACAACATAATAATAAGTTATGTTGTTTCTTCCATTGTGGGCATGATTAGAAAGCGGTCAAAATGCCGACCTGTATTTGAACGGTTTTATCGATGTTATCCCAGCAAAATGTAAACTTTTTCGGTGGTTTAATGCGATTTTTCAAAAAATATCTTAGAAAATGTAAAAGAAAAAAGAATGGCCTCTTGTTTTTTTGTATAAAAAGAGGCAAAATTCGACTTGCAAAAGCATGGAGAAAACTGTAGAATAATAGCGCCAAAAGATTTTTCAGAACTTTTTTTTCGTATGTAAACAACATAACTTATTATTACGTTGTTTTTTATTGCGAGACGGCTGCTCCGTATTCAGCACCGGAACGAACAGGTTTAAAGATTCGATCTGTGCTCGGTGGACCTCACCTGTTGCCAGAGTATAGATACGCGTTGTATTGACGTTTTTATGTCCAAGGATATCCGCTAAATGCAGGATATCCTTCTCTTTTTCGTAAAAGGTGCTGGCAAACAGATGCCGCAGATTATGGGGATATACTTTTTCCTCTGGCACTCCGGCTTCCCTGCACAGCTTCTGCATCGCTCTCCACACATTGCTCCGGTCCACGGGCCTTCCACCGCGGGTAATAAAAATCGGGCCGTGAGAGATCCCTATCCATGCCGCATAGTCCAGAAGGACATCGCAAAGCTTTTGCGGGATCAGGATCACCCGGCTCTTGCCTTTATTTTTTGCAATAGTGTTTCCACTCACTGCCGCCTCAACTGTAATATATTGCAGCTCACTGATCCGGATCCCAGTAGCGCACAGCGTCAAGATCAGGAAGTACAGACGGATCTGTTTTTTCCGCCGGGCTGTCTCCAAAAGGCGCCTATATTCTTCCCGCCCCAGCTCCTTTCTCTGGTCACAAAAAGTCTGGTACTGCAGCTTGAACAGCTTGACGCAGCATTCCCCTGCCCCGACAAATTTCAGAAACTGATTCACTGCAGTCAGCATGGAATTTGCGCTGCGCACCGCGTACCGCTCTCCCAGCCAATTTTTATATCCAATGATCTGCTCCTTCCGGAAGGAGCCTTTCCCCTTCTGAAAGGTCAGGAACACTTTGACATCATGCATATATTTTCTGATCGTCGCCTCGCTTTTTTCATCCAGCTCCAGATATCGGCGAAAGGCTTCCAGTGCCCCATCTTCTTTCTCAAAAACATTCTTTCCTGCATTTTTTAGACTCATAATTTCTCCTCCAAATCGCTTTTTTCATGTTGAGGTATGCATCTATTGTAGTAGGCGGGACACAAAGTTCCCTTGTTTTAGTGAATGTTTTTACATGTATTATGAGTCCAAGTACGGAAGTCTATTTCACTGCCTGCCCTGCTGCATAGAAAAATCCCTGCCGGACCTCCGTATTCACGGAGGTCCGGCAGGGATCCTATTCTCATATATTCAACGCTCAAAGGGTCAGCGCGTTGGCCAGCATCACAGCCATCTCAGCGCGAGTGATCGCCTTTTGCGGACTTATGGTTTGATCTGCTGTTCCTGACAGGACTCCATACTCCACCATAACTGCCATGGCGCTTCGCGCATAGGCTGAAATGCTGCTTTCGTCCCGGAAGCGGCTGAGCATCTGCTCATTTCCGCCGCCCAGGCTCCATCCATCCGCCTGCATTGCCTTCATCAGGAACACCGCAGCATCCTGGCGGGTAACCGGTGATCCTGGATGGAACCCTCCGTCCGGATAGCCGCCTGTAATGCCCAGCGCTTGGGCAGTCATAACAGCCTGGGCATAGTAGCTGTCCCGGGGAACATCCCAGAATCCAGCCTTTCCCTGCCCAGAGAGCTGAAACGCCTGACAGAGCATCAGTACATAGTCTCCCCGGGTGATCTGCTGTCCGGGGCTGTATGTCCCATTTCCCGTCCCGTGGACCACTCCGTTTTCATACAGGAGATCCACCGCCGGAACCGCCCACTCAAAGGAGCTCATATCCCAAAAATACCGTGAGGCTGTGGCGGGCCTTACCGAGATCTGGATCCGACCGCGGTATTCGTTTCCTTTTGTGTCCCATCCTGTATAGGAGATACTTGCTGTCCCCTGATAGCCCACTTTCGGAACAAAGGTGATCTCCGAAATTCCAGGGGACTTCGCCGGATAATAGCTGGTGGTCATCCGGACCTCTGTATTGCTTTCCCCCGCTCCCTGGTATTGAAAATAGAGTCTTCCCACACTGCTGCTGGGTGTATCAAAACGCACATAGGCCAGTCCGCCCATCCCGCGGTCCTCACATGCCTCTTGGAAGTCCCGGGCGTAGAAGGAGAGCGGGCGGCCGTCTGTCGCGTAGGTGATCACAGAAGGCCCTTTCGGCTCCTCCACCGTAATTCTCACAGTCCCTTCAAATTTGCCGCCATCTGTGCTCCAGCCGGTAAATTCCAGATCCACCGCTCCGAAAACACCTTCAGCGGGGACAAAGCACACCCGGTCCAGATAGGGATCTGTCCCACGGTAGTAGCTCTTGGACTCCGTCACCTTACTGTCATAGTCACCATCGTCATATCCGTAATACAGCGTCCCCTTGGAGGAGCTGGGCAGCTCGAAGCGGACATAGCGCAGCCGGCTTCCAGTCATCTCCTGACAGAGATCGTCAAAATCTCCATCGTCAAAGGTGACAAAGCTGTTGGGCTTCACCCGGTACTCGATGAGGTCCGATCCAGTATCCACGCCGATCTCCAGCTGGCCCGAGAAGTCCTCTCCATTCGTCCCCCGCCCGGTAAAGGGAATGGAGACCACGCCAGAAAAATTCCGGGCCGGCACGAAGGTCACCTGGTCAAGATAGGGACTCCCGGAGCGGTAATAGCATTTAGAGCTGGTCACCTTGCTGTCATAATCTCCGTTATCATAGCGATAGTACAGGGTCCCCTGGGCTGCGGGGGGAGGGTCAAAGCTGACATGATCGAGCGTGCTCCCCGTCAGTTCACGGCACAGCGCGTTGAAATCGTTGTCATCCAGTGTGACTTTTCCATTTTGATGGACGGAATAGCGGATATCTCCTTTGCCGCCCCGGCCAACGGCCACCTCCACAGTACCGGCAAACCGGTTTCCCTTTGTAGCCCAGGCGTTAAAATCGATCTCCGCCGTTCCGGAGAAATCCCTGTCTGCCACAAAGGTGACCCGTCTGAGGTAAGGGGAAGACGACCGGTAATAGCTGCGTCCCTCTGTTACCCGACTGTCATAGGAGCCGTTTCCGGTATAGTTGTAATACAGAGTCCCCTCTGAAGAAGCAGGCAGTTCAAACTGGACATAGTCCAAAGCATATCCCGTGATCCGTTTGGCCAGGTCATTGAAATCACTCTCGTCCAGGTTCAGCCGTCCCCCCTGAGCGATGGAATAATTCAGGTCGCCCCGACCGCTGGCCTCAGAGATCCGGATCGTGATCCTCCCCCGGAAGGAGTCGCCGTAGACGTTGTATCCGGTATAGGAGATCACGGCCTGACCGCTGCCTCCCTCAGGTACAAAATAGACATCGGACAGACTGGGAGTTCCGGAACGCTTGTACTCCTTGGAGGGGTCTACCTCGCTGCCCGGATTGGCCGGGGAGATATAACGGTAATACAGAGTTCCCTTTCCACTGTCCGGATGAGAGAATTCCACATAGCTCAGATCCCGGCCTGTCCGGTTCCGGCAGACTCGGTTGAAGTCATCCGGGTCAAACTGGACCGCCTTATCGGCGGAGACAGCATACTCGATCTCCTCTGTCTCCTCCACCTCTACCTCAATGGTCCCCTGAAAGGAGCCCCCATCCCTTGCATAGCCGGTATAGGAGATCACTGCCGTTCCGCTGAAATCTCCCTTGGGGACAAAAGCCACATCGCCCAGGCCCATCTGGCTGGCTGAGGGATCGGCATAGTAGTTCTCGCTGGTCCCCACCCCGGCTCCAGTATCCCCTTCAGAATTATAGCGATAGTAGAGCGTGCCCTGCCGGGTATTCACCCACAGGCCGCCCACATAGTCCAGTGAGCTTCCCAGCACGCTTCGGCACTCCCGCTCCAACTCTCTCTGGATCTCGTCAAAGCGCAGCGGGTCCCCCGCTCCTGCAGCTGCCGTGATCACATCAGCGGTGTTGGCCTCTACAGTGACCTGGCAGGAAGCCGTATAAAGGCGGCCGCCCGCCCGGATCTCGGCGGTGACCGCGGCCTCTCCCACGGATACAGGATAGAGATACCCATTGTCCACCTTCAAGATCCTCTCATCGCTGCTGGTCCAGGCGGCATCCTCCCGCTCCAGCGCCGCGCCATAGACTTCCGGGATCAGGCGCTGATTTTCATTTTCCCGCATAATAAGGTTCTCCGGCAGAACGATGCCCCGCACGGCAGCCTCACAGGAATCTGTCAGGCCGCTCTGCGACCGGGCCGTAATTTTTGTGCGCCCCGGTTCCCGCCCCGCGGTCACCAGTCCAGTGTCCCTGTCCACCTCCGCGGCATCCGGGTCCGAGCTGGACCAAGTCACAGGCTCAGCCTGATCTGCCGGGGTGATCTCGGCCCGGAGCTGGAGGGTCTCACCCGGCTCCAGCTCCTGATCCCCCTCCGGGGTGATCTGAAGGCCGGCCGGCTGATCCGGAACCACAGTGATCGCGCAGGTGTCCCTCTCCGCGCCTCCCTGACAGGTCACAGTGGCCACCAGGGTCACCGGGTCTGTCTCCGTGGTCTCGGCGGTGTTGACTGCCTCCACCTCCACGGTCCAGCTGTCCCGACCAGAGGCGATCCTGACCCGCTCCGGATCGTTGTTCTCAAGGGACCACTCGATCCGCGCGTCTTCCATCTGGTCCTGGCTCAGCCCGGCGGCCGAAGCCTCCACATAGGCCCGCTCCCCCACTTTCATGGAGAGGTTGGAGGGTGTGACCGTCACACCGGTCAGCTGTCCGCCGCCCTCCGGCTCCCCCTCTGCCGCCCAGGCCCCGGGCACCAAAGAGCCCGCCAGCACCAGTGCCAATGCCAGGGCGGCGATCCTGTTCGCGATACTTCTTTTCATCATGATCCCTCCCGGATCTTAAGCCATGGGCGGGCAATGCTTTGCCCGCCCATGTCGGCTTTTTCCTTTAGTTTCCCGGATAATTGCCCTGTGTCACCACAAAGTGATAGGTGGTCCCTCCTGTGATCAGCCCGATCCCCTCTGTCGGCTGCAGCTCCAGCGTATAGCTGTCGTTCTGGCGGCTGTTGGCGGATGCGTCCGCCAGATGGCCCGTGTTGCAGAAGCTGAACGTGGCCCCCACCGGTGCATCCCAGAAATCCAGCGTAATGGTGTTGGTGGTATTGCCCGATTCCTTGCTGTACTTCAAATTGCTCTGACTCTGGTTGACCAGATTCAGGAAGCCCACTTCCTTCTGTTTGTCCACATCGCGCTGGATGATGGCCCGGAGGGTGTCCGGATTGCCGGAATCGTTGATGTGGTAGATGGTCTCGCTGAACTGGAGTGTCACAGTTCCGGAGACCCGTACAGGATCTGCAGCATCGTTTACCTTGGTCACCGTGGTCGTCACCTTGAGCAGCACAGGGGCGTCTTCGTCTGGGATGCGCACCCCGTCCACCGCCTTGAAGGTCCACTTCCCGCCCAGCGCATTCTGGGCTGTAGCCAAACAGACATAGGCAGTGGCGCTCTCCGGGTCCATGGCATTGGTAAAGTCATGGGCCTGGGGCTCTTTCTGCGCCATATTGGGGATACTGCCCTTGTCCAGCGCCTCGCTGCTGGTCTGGCTGGTGATGGCCTGACGCACCTGCTCCTTGGTCTCCTCACTGGCATAGCGGTCAAAATAGGATTCGCCTGTCACACCATTGATGGTCTTTTGAATGGCCTCCAGCAGCGTCAGGTCAGTTATCTCTGTTCCAACCTCATCTCGGTACTCTGGGTCCAGATGATTTCTCGCCAGGTTTTGCCCAAACAGGGGGGGCAGCTTGTTGGAGGCAAACAGGGAATAGTACAGGGTGGCATCCTGGGAGGTGGTGAACTCCACCTCCGGGTTGACCGCCCGCATCGTGATGTAGGCCGGAGTCACATCGTCTGTGCTGAACCGGTAGGCATAGACCTCCGAATAGACCTGGGAGGAGCTGCCCTGGATCACAAAATAGGCGATGTAGTCCGTTTTGACTTCCAGATCCTGGACGATCTTCTCCACCTCTGTGGCGCCGCCCTGAATGGAGCCGTGCTTGATGCGTGCGTTGGCCTGATTCCCCGCGTTGATGATAGACAAGGGCGTGGGTGCGGTGATGTTAAATGGGTATTCCATTCCGCCGCTGCCCGGATCGTTCTCCCCATTTTTTGGAAGCGCTTCGTAGTCTGTTTTATCGGTACTGAAATGATATTTCTTTGAGCCGTCCCGCTTCTCGCCCTCTGTAGTTACCGTCCCGTATGGAGCCACCATATAATAGATGGTCCCCGGCCGGTCCAGCATCAGGTACATTTTGACGCTGGAATCTCCCGTCTCAAAGTTCGGCCGGTTATCCACAAAGATGGGCGGGGTCTGGTCGCTGAACTGCTTGCGCAGCGTAAAGTCGTCCGGCTGTCCAATGTTGGTCACCCCTTCAGCCAGCGCTTCCTCCAGTGCGGAGCTGTCCAGCCGTCCGTTGGCCAGGCTTCCCAGATCGCTGGTGCTGCCCGCCACCACAGTGACCCCCATCGTTACCCGCTGGCTCCAGGTATCCCGGTCCCCCAGGGTGCCCACCCGGGTAAAGTGGACGGCATACTCATACTGGTTCTCCTCCAGCAGCTGATTCAACTGCTGGAACTGGGGGTTGTTTCCCTTCTGGAGGATCCGAGTCAGGCTGACGCCCCTCCGGTCGTCTCCGTCCGGCACTGTCAGCTCGATCTCCTCGCCGATCCGCTCCCATTTCCCCGGCGTTTCAGCAAGATTGGTCCGGCGGTACAGATCAAAGGCAATGCTGGTGTCTGACCAGATGATCATATCCCAGTCCACGTTGTCCGGCACGCTCTCAGTAGTGGCGGGGGCCAGCAGCCAGCTGATATCTACCAGCTTGTCATCCCCCGTCAGCTGGATCTCCTGCCCCGGGTCATGGTAGTCTGTGATCGTTCCCTCCAGCGTGGACTCATTGGGGTTGCTCAGGTTGACCACTGCGAAAATGGTCTTGAAGGTATCCAGCTTGGTCTTTCCCATGATATTTTTGGCGTCTGAGGTGTCGGAAATGGTGTTGGCCTCGATCTCAAAGTGGTACTCTGCACCGCTCTGGAGATTCAGAGCACTCTCCTTCTCGCTGTCCGCAGTCCGGAAGATCACCACCGTTTTTCCCTCTTCCATGGTAACCTCGGCATAACGGTAGTCGATCACCCAGCCTCCCTGGGTCTTGTCTGCGGCATCCACACCATCGGCCACCAGCTCCGGGCGCCCGCTCCCTGTGTCCACATAGAGCTTGATGCTGTTTCTCAGCACATTTCCCAGGGCCGTTCTGGCCTGTTCCTTCTCCGTCTCCCCCTTGGCGGCAGTCACCCGGTCGTAATACTCCTTCAGTGTCACATTGGCTGCCGCGTCCTGGACCTCCTCACTGAACACCAGCCGGATATCTGTATCCGGATAAGGCGTCCCCGATTCGTCCCCGTTGTAGCGGGTAAACTCCTGGACCACGGTGGGGGCGCTGGGGTCCAGGGTATGGATGGTGATCACCTGAACTCTGGCGGAGTAGTTGCCTGCTTTGTCCTGCGCTACATAATACAGGTCATAGGCCTTCTCTGGGTCGAGCCCGCTGACATTGAAGCTCACATCTTTGTCCTGGCTCATGTTCACCTTGCCGCTTTTCAGGGCGTTCATCCCCGCAGAAACCTGCATCTTGGCCGTATCACTGGACAGGTCCACCGGGCCGGACTGCCCCGCCAGAGGCTTGGGGTACTCTGTCCCCTGTTCCACCACCACCCAATACAGGGTTCCCGCCTCATTCAGATTGGCATAGAGGCCCACCGAGGTCCGCTCCACCTTGTTTACTGTGGCGTTGGTGTTGAACTTGGGCGGGGTGCGGTCCACAGTCGTGAAGGACAGCTTCTCCACCCGGGAGCTCTGTCCCCCTTCCACATCAGTGAGCCACAGATACAGATCATAGCTCTCCAGTTCCTCCAGTGCCACGTTGTTCACATCAAAGGAATAGGCGGTGTTTTTGGTCACATCTCTGCTTCCATAGCCAAGATTTCCTGTTACGGCGTTGGCCTTGAAGTCCTGCGCCGTGGGAGCCTGCGCGCCTTTGGGCAGCAGCGCCCAGTAAAGCCGGCAGCTCTTGGTCGCCATCACAGTCACCTGCGCAGACACATTTGTGACCTTGGACATATAGGGGTACCCATCGGCAAAGCCTGGCACCGTATTGTCCGGAGTCGTGAAGGAGAGCACCTTCAACGGACTCTGATCCCCTCTGGCATCCACCAGCACCGCGGAAAGATAGTAGGAGCCGTCGGAGACGAGCTTGCTGATTTTTGCCGTAGACCTCTCTCCCGCCCCGCTCAGGGCGGCAGAGCCATTTGCCACGATCTTCGTGGTATAGGAGGGCGGATCGATCAGCTCATCCGTCCCCACCGAACCATCTGTCACCGAGGTGACAGCCCAGTACACGGTCCCACGCTTATTGCCGCTGAACTGCGCTGTGGCAGAGGTTGGGGCCAGGTCAGTGATTTTGGGATACCCTGAGAGCAGACGCGGATCTGCGGAGGACTCTGCCGCTGCCTCACTGTCCATGTTTTCTCCGTCGATGTTGGCCGTATCCCCCGGCCGGATCACGATCTGATCGGGCAGCATGGACACATTGCTCCCCGGTGCGTTCACCACCAGATCTCCGATGTCTCCGTCCCCAGTGACTGTGGTCCCCACATCCAGATTGACATGATCTACCTCCGCGCCGGAAGAGATCTCCAGTGTGCTGTCCACTGCCTTCTCATCCACTGTAATGGTGTCCACACGTCCGCTAGAGATGCTCAGTGCAGACTCCGGTGTGCGGTTGACCACATTCTTGATGTTGCCTGCCAGCTTCAGCTCCAGGCCGTTTTCTCCGTTGAGCTCGATCTCCCCGATGCCGTGTCCGGCTGGGGTATTGTCCGCAAAAAAGGCGTCTGTCCGGACGCTGGCCTGCTGGATCAGGCCATCTCCCTCCACCCGGAGGGAGACCTGCTGGTTTTTGATGTTGTCCACCACCAGCTTGGGGGCGTCCACATTGCGGAGGATCACGCTGTCCTCGCCCGCTTCACTGACGCCGCCGCCGCTGACCACGATCTCCCCCAGCACCTTCACGTTCTCCAGCACCACGTCACCCAGTTCCACCCCCGCAGTGACGTACAGATTTCCCGCCACAACGGTATCTTTCAGAGTAACACCGGAGGATGTGATCGTCACGTTGCCCCAAACATCTCCCAGTGTAGTAGTACCAGGCCTGCTGACCGGGGTGCCAACGGCGTTCAGGAGGATCACCGCAGCCTCCCCCCGGGTGATGCTTTTCTGCGGCCGGAAGGTGCCGTCCGGATAACCGCTGATCAGGTTATTCTCCGCTGCCGCGGAGACCATTCCTCGGCTCCATGTACTGATGCTTCTTCCGTCCGCAAAACTGGTGTTCTCCCCCACTGCCGGTTCCATCATCAGGTTCTTCGCCAGAATGAAAGCCGCCTCCTCCCGGGTGATGCTCAGGTTCGGGGAAAAGGCAGTAGGGGAGGTCCCCGTAATATATCCCTCCGTATAGCCGATGTCTACATCTTCCGCATACCATGCGGTGCCCGGAACATCCCGGAAGGGATGTCCCCCCGCAGATCGATAGCCAAATGCCCGGTTGATGATAGTGACAAATTCCGCCCGGGTGATGGGGTCTCCCGGCCTCAGATCCCCATCTGCATCCCCCTGAAGCAGTCCCAGCTCTTCCATTCTTTTCATATATGGCTCTGTATAGTCCGCATGGACCTGTGCCGGGAGCGCCCATATCAAGGTGCAGGCCATGGCACACAGCAGCAGGAAGACAGCCGCCGTCCTCAGATATTCAAAACGAAACTCTTTCCATCTCTTCATCTCTGTCCACTGCTTCCTTTCTCTTTCAGCTTCACTCAGATCCCGGTCGTCCCGCTCAGCTGCAGACTGAATACTGCTTCCCGGATCATCTTTTCTTCCTCATGGACCAGTTCCTCAAACGCCGCTGCAAACAGTGGGATCGGTTCCCCTGAGGGACGCTGCCGCAGCACTTTTATGTTCAGCAGCAGGGGCTGAGCCGTGATCGGCACGGCGATCTGCACGATCTCTCCCTCCGCCAGCGTCCTTGCGCAGAAAAAAGATATCCCCCCGCAGCTCAGGTCATTGCTCAAAATAGGCAGTCTGCCCTTCCATTCCCCTGAGACCGGGTACAGGTAGCTCTCAAACCGGACCGGCATCCGCAGGTTGCGCCGCACATCTTCTCCCAGCCTTCGGACCGACTCGACTGAGATGATATTTCCATCCCGGCGGATGATCCGTCCCTCCATCGCCGGAACTTTTTCCGATGAGCTCACCAAGCTGACATACTCATGGGACAGCACCCGCTTGATATCCCCGCTGTCCACTTGGATCTCCCAGACCGACTTTTCCAGCCCGTCATCAGATGTTCCGTGGGCCACGGGGTTCCCGCGGCTGTCGATCATCAAATATTGATGTCTCATGTCTTTTCCCCTCCTGCGGCTGGTCCAGTCTGCTTGTTTCGTTCTCTCCGAAATTTCTCAGGGTCCTTTGGGTCGAAATTGAGAAAATAGACATAAATCTCCACAATTGCCTGATACAGCTCCTCCGGGATCTCCCGTCCCAGTTCCATCTGGGACAGCACCGTGGCCAGCGAGTTGTCCTCATAGACCGGCACTCCGCTCTCCACCGCCACTTCCACGATCTTCTCTGCCAAGTGGCCCATACCTGACGCCACTATGACCGGTGCCCCATTTCCCGGAGAATACTGCAGGGCTACCGCCCGCTCCCCCTCCCCGGGGATCTGGCCTCTACTAGACCTTGACATTTACACTCCTCTTTCCCTCAAACAGGTCGGGAAACACCTCCGTCAGAGCCAGTGGTCTTTCCCGTTTCATCACGCGGACGTTCTTTCCAGACAATCCGTGGGAGGCCAGTATCTCCCGAAGGTCCTCTGCGACCACCCCGCCGCACTCCATCACCGCATCCGGACCATAAATATCCAGTTCGATCTCTTCCTGCCGGGCGGCCAGCGTCATCTCCAGATACCCCAGCGACTGGATATCCAGCTTGAAGAGGAACTGAATTTTTTCTTGGCCCGGCTGGCGGCTCCCCTTCTCCCGGTCCCCCGCATCAGGATCTACCCAAAGCTCAGAATACATCGCCCTTCCGTTCCACTCCAGCGGGATGATCATATGGTTGAGCGGCATAAAAACGCTTTCATTCAGCAGGAACGCCCGCACCAGTTCCTGGAAGCCCTCCCGGACATCAGCCCCATACTTCCCTTGGAGTGCCTGCGCCGCCGTGTGGGCCAGGCGCTGGGCAAATTGGTCCTCCTGAACGGCTCTTGTGAAGCTGTTCTCCCGCAGGAGGCGCAGCAGGGCCGCATCGTCAAGTTCGTTCAGTCCGGCCAGCATCTCTCCATATCCGCTCAGCTGGCGGAAGGCGGCCAGGACCCCCTCCTCCCCGCCGTTTTCATAGCGCGCCACATCCAGCATCAGAAGTCCGATCAGAGTCCTCAGCTTCCCAATATCATGGGTCCGCTCCACATAGGAGCCCAGATATGGAATGATCTCTCCCTGGAGCAGCTTCAGATTTTCCGTCCGGCTGCCTGCCTGAAGTCCGTTTTCCAGCCTTGCTGTTAGCTCCATCAGCTGGCCGCGCCAGCTTTTGGGCAGATAGTCTGCCATCTGCTTCAGCCGAAGCGTCATATTCTCTGCCAGGTGCTGCTCCGCCGAAAAATCTCCATAGCGCTTTGCAAAATTAAGAATAGCCTCCCGCATCCCTTCGCTGGGCATGTTCTGATATGCCTGTCGGAGCAGGGAGAACAGCGGTCCGGAAAATCGGTTCCCCGCCTGCATCTGGTTCAGAAAAAAGCGCTGAAATCCCTCCTGATCCATCCGCAGCATCTCCAGCAGCTGTGCCATCTCCTGGGCGATCCCCTCAGACAGTCCGGGTGCCGATACCAGTCCACGCATCCAAACCACGGTCTTTGCCAGCACTGCGGCCAGATCCGGCGCGTCCCGCAGCTGCTGCAAAAAGGTCTGCAGATTGGAATCATACCGCAGCCTGCCGGCATCCAGATGGTTGCCGGCACCCTGCTGCTCTGTCCGTCCGTCCGCCCGGCTGACCCTGGATAGGTCCGGCACGTTCTGCACCCTGGGGTCCTGGACCTGCGGCAAGGCGGAATGACTTCTGTTTTGGCTGGCGCCATCGTAGCCTGGGACCGGATTGGTCGCACCGAGCAGGTCTGCCATACTTCAAATCACCTTTCTATTCTGCATCTGTCTGGACTTTCCCGCTGCATCAGCGGCAGTTCCGCCATTTCCAGCGCCCAAAGTGTGTCTTTTGGAAATTCAAGCCTTATTTTTTCTCTCTCACGGTCGATAAACAGAGTGAATGTTAAACTGCAAAGGAAGGATACGGCTTTATGAGTACTGGGAACGACAGCATTTTGGACGCCTATCTTTATGAAACAAACACTCTGCTGGAGCAGCTGGACAGTATCGTACTGGCGTCAGAGGAAAAGGACACCTTCTCTGAGGAGGATATCAATACTATCTTCCGTATTATGCACACCATCAAAGGCTCCTCTGCCATGATGGAGTATCGCTCCATCATGACGATCGCCCACCGCGCTGAGGACCTGTTTTCCATCATTCGGGACAAGTCCATGGACATCGTCCCAGAGGCCAACCGCCCTGAGCTGTTCGAGCTGCTTTTCCAGACCATCGACTTCTTCCGTCAGGAGATCGATCATATCGAAAATGGGCAACCCCTTACTGAAAATATCGACAGCTTGCTGCAAAAAGTTAATACCCTGATCCAGCAAATTCAAAACACCGGTGCTCCCCAGCCCCCTTCCCCAGGGCAGGCGGGGGCGGTCGCCCAGGATCAGCCGACAGAATATCCTGATTTCCCCTATGCGCTTCAAATCTTTTTTGATGAGGGCTGCGGCATGGAAAATGCCCGTGCCTTTATGCTGGTCAATGCGGTCCGTGATATCTGCGGGGAGGGGAATTTTCACTTTTCTCCCGCCGACATCTCCACAGATCCCAGCACCGCGGGCCAGATCATCGACTCCGGCTTCATGATGTACTTCCGGGATGCAGAGGACCGTGAAAATGCCGTCCATGCAGTCACGGGCGCGGGCTCTGTCCGGACCTATCAGGCCTTTGACCGCCCGCAGTCCAGCTCCATTCCTGCCCCTGCCCCGCAGGCGCTCCCCGCCGAGCAGAAGGCCTCTGCCCCGGAGCCCCCGGAGCAGAAAACCACCGCCAATGCTAAGCCCGCTGCGCCCTCCCCCTCTTCTCAGTCCTCTTCCGATGCCGGCGCTCACCACCGCGAAAGTCTCATCAGCGTCAATCTGAGCAAGCTGGATCAATTGGCCGCTGTTGTGGGGGAGATCGTCATTACCGAGTCCATGGTCACCTCCTCTCCGGACCTGAAGGGGCTCAAGCTGGATGCCTTCACCAAATCCGCCCGTCAGCTCCGCAAACTTACGGATGAGCTTCAGGATGTTTCCATGTCCCTGCGCATGGTCCCGGTCTCCGGGACGTTCCAAAAAATGCATCGGATCGTGCGCGACATGTGCAAAAAGCTGGGGAAACAGGTCAAGCTCACCCTGGTGGGGGAGGACACTGAGGTGGACAAGACCATCGTAGACAGTATCAGCGACCCCATCATGCATATCGTTCGGAACTCTATGGACCACGGGATCGAGGAGACCCCTCAGGATCGGATCGATGCCGGAAAGGACCCGGTGGGTGAGATCATCCTATCCGCACGGCACACCGGGAGCGAGGTCATCATTGAGATCCGGGATGACGGCCAGGGCGTCAACTATGACGCCGTGCTCAACAAGGCCATCCGAAACGGCATCGCTCTGCCGGACGTGGAATATTCCCACAGGGATATTCTCAACTTTCTGATGGCCCCAGGCTTCTCCACCAACACGGAGGTGACGGAGTATTCCGGCCGCGGCGTTGGCATGGATGTGGTCAAGCGGAATGTGGAGGACGTGGGCGGCACGGTGGTCATCACCAGTGATCCCGGCAGGGGAATGACCACAACGCTGAAGATCCCCCTGACCATGGCGATCATGGACGGCATGGAGGTCTCGGTAGGTTCCTCCATCTTCACCATTCCCATTCAGAATATCCGCCAGTCCTTCAAGGTCAACGACTCCGACCTGATCCATGACGCCTCCGGGGGGGAGCTGTTCAAATGCATGGGCAGTTTTTATCCTGTTATCCGGATGCGGGACCGCTACCAGCTGGAGGGGGGCTGCTCCCAGATCAGCGATGGGATCCTGATCTGGCTGGAATCCGGCGAGCTCTCCTACTGCCTGTTTGTGGATGAGCTGCTGGGAGAGCAGCAGGTCGTGGTGAAGCCTCTGCCCAGCTATCTCTCCCGCTTCAACATCAAGCAGAGCGGCATCGCCGGATGCACGATCCTGGGGGATGGCAATATCAGCATCATCTTGGATATCTCCAACCTTTACACCCCCGCCTGACCCATTTTTATTAGAGGAGGTCTGCCAGCTATGGCACAAGACGCTTTACTTCTGCCCGCAGGGATGGAGGAGGCACCTTCCGCCCCCCTTGACTCCCAGACGGAAAAATATCTTCTCTTTTTGTCCGATCAGCTCCTGTTTGGAGTAAAGGCAGAATATGTGGTGGAGATCATCACGAATCACACCATTACCCTGCTCCCCCTGGTCCCCAGCTATATCCTGGGTATCATCAACCTCCGCGGACAGATCATTCCTATTGTAGACATGCGCATCCTGCTGGGCTGTCCGGCCCAGCAGGACACCTGTATTATCATTCTGAACATCAACGACACCATGGTGGGCATTCTGGTGGATACCGTACAGAAAATGATGGACATTGAGAAATCCGCCATTCTCCCCGCTCCGGCGCAGAACACCCAGGACATGGTCTCCGGCATGTGCTCCCTGGAGGACGGACAGACCATGCTGGTCTTTGACTGCCCTCAGATCCTGACCCATACCTGATGCCCGGAAAGTAGAAGGTGTTATCTTGGATATATTTTCCCATGACTTTACCATATCGGACGCCGACTTCCACAGACTGGTCCAGTTCATCCAGCAGAATTACGGCATCGACCTGAGCAAAAAGCGCCAGCTGATCAGCAGCCGTCTCTCCCATTCTTTGAGGGAGCTGGGCTATAAGGATTTCCGCACCTTTCTGGAGCATCTGTTTTCCACCCGTGATCCTGCGGACCTGGAGCTGGTGCTGAACAAGCTCACCACCAATTACACGTTTTTTCTCCGTGAACAGGATCACTTTGCCTATTTTCAGGATAAGATCCTCCCCGAGCTCTCCGCAAAGCATCAGCGGGACCAGGTGCTCTCCATCTGGAGCGCTGGCTGCTCCAGCGGAGAAGAGCCCTACACACTTTCCATCTGTCTCAAGGAATTTTTTGGCACCCGGGCCTCCCAGTGGGATACCCGGGTGCTGGCCACTGACATCTCTCAGCAGGCCTTGTCCAAGGCCATGGCCGGCGTCTACCAGCCACCCGCTGACATGCCCGACGCCTGGCTCAAGCGATATTTCCAGCGGGAGGGGACAGGGGGGCTCTACCGTGTCTCCCAGCCCATCCGGGACAACGTGATATTCCGTTCCTTCAATCTGATGGAGCCGATCCGCTTCCGTCTCAAATTCGATGTCATTTTCTGCCGCAATGTCATGATCTATTTTGATCAGCCCACCCGAGATGCCCTTGTCCGGCGCTTTTACGATGCCATGAACCCAGGGGCCTATCTGTTCATCAGCCACTCCGAATCCCTGAACCAGAATCCCCTGTTTCAGACAGTTGCCCCTGCAGTCTACCGCAAAAAGTGACAATGGCTTTTTATTCAGGCAAGCCGGAAAGGACGTTACCATGCTCTCGATCAACCGCAAAGTCCGCGTTCTCGTTGTGGACGACTCCGCTGTCGCCCGCACCTTTCTTACTCGCGGGCTTTCTTCCTATCCTAATATCGAAGTCGTTGGCTATGCGGTCAACGCTTTGGACGCCAGGGGAAAGATCTCCAGTCTTGCGCCCGATGTGATGACCCTGGACGTGGAGATGCCAGGCACCAATGGGATCGATTTTCTCAAGGAGCTGCTCCCTGTCACCCCTCTTCCGGTGATCCTGGTCTCGTCTCTGAACCTCAAGGTCTTTGACGCCCTGGCCGCCGGGGCAGTGGATTTTGTCCGGAAGCCGGACGGCACAGAGAGCAAGCAGTCCTTTCTGGACTCCCTCGCCCAAAAGATCGTGGTCGCCTCCTGCGCCAAGGTCCGCCGCCGCGCCGCTGTCTCTCCCGCCGCCCCCTCTCTGTCCTCCGTCTCTCCCGCCGGCGTCGGGGGGCGTTCGGATCTGGATCGCACCATCATCGGCCTGGGCGCTTCCACAGGGGGCACAGAAGCCACCCTGGAAGTCCTGAAGCGCCTCCCTGCCGATATCCCCGGCATGGTGATCGTCCAGCACATGCCGGTGGGTTTTACCAAGATGTATGCGGAGCGGCTTAACCGGCTGTGCCGGATGGAAGTCCGGGAGGCGGTGAACGGAGACGAGATCCGCCGCGGCCTGGCCCTGATCGCCCCCGCCGACCTCCAGGCACGGGTAGTCCGTATGGGAAGCCGCTACACCCTGTCCTGCCTGCCCGGAGAAAAGGTCAGCGGCCACCGCCCCTCCGTGGACGCCCTGTTCTCCTCCATGGCCTCGGCTGTGAAGTGCCCTATGGTGGGCATCATCATGACCGGCATGGGACGGGATGGCGCCGACGGCCTGCTCCAAATGCGCCGGGCCGGCGCCTATACCATTGGTCAGGACAAGGACTCCTGCGTGGTCTACGGAATGCCCATGGTCGCCTATGATATCGGTGCGGTGGCTGTCCAGGCCTCCTGCGAGAACATTGCCGGCGTTCTGATGGCCCACCTCAAAGGGGACAAATGATTTCTCAGCCTGCCGCGCGCATCATTTGTCTGCTGGCCGGGAAAAGGCCCCGCATTCGCGGGGCGGGGCGTGTTTTCTTCCACGCACACGCGGCCAGAGAAAACGGATCTGGATGCTTTCGCCCATGATGGCACAAAATTCTGCGCGGCTTTTTTAACAGGCAAAAAAAGAGAACGGCCAGTGGCCGTTCTCTTTTGCGTATGAACTTTCCTGGGATTACTGAAGCAGCTGCAGCACGCCCTTCGTCGGCACGGACTTCGAACCGCTCGCTTTGCCGCCTGCGGCAAAGCTCCCTCTCTCCGTCGCGCCTCCTCTCCCCCCGCGACCCGCTCCGCTGGGCTCGCGCGGGGGCCCCTCCCCCAGGGCGGGGAAAGCCCCTGCTCCTCCCCCGGCAAAAAAGAGAACGGCCACTGGCCGTTCTCTTTTGCGTATGAACTTTCCTGGGATTACTGAAGCAGCTGCAGCA
>NZ_JANGBZ010000119.1:0-1105 GCF_024462915.1 Clostridium sp. DFI.5.61 | reverse complement strand
AGATGAAAAGAAAGATGCAGAGATTTGTGACTGTGTCCACTGCGGCGGCGCTGTCTCTGGCCATGGCGGTGCCTGGAAGCGCGGCGTATCAGCCGGAGCAGAAGTTCCAGGACGTGAGCCGGAGCGCATCCTACTACGAGGATGTGATGGACGCCAACTACTACGGCCTGATGGCGGGCGTGAGCGGGAAGACCTTCGATACGGAGAGCACCATCACCCGGGCCATGTGGGTGACGATGCTGTACAAGATGGCGGGACAGCCAGCGGTGCAGAGCAAGGACACCTTCACCGACGTGAAGACGGGTGACTGGTTTGCCCAGGCGGCCACCTGGGCGGTGGAGCAGGGGATCACGGCGGGCTACGAGGACGGAAGCTTCGGTGTGAACCAGACCATCACCCGCCAGGAGATGGCGGTGATGGCGTCCAAGTTTGCGGCGCAGTATAAGGACGCGGTGGTCAGCGCCTCTGCGAACCTGGCCGGTTACGCCGATGCCGGGGAGCTGGACAGCTGGGCCAGCGAGGCCATGTCCTGGGCACTGTCCAGCGGTGTGATGCAGGCGGTAGACGGCAAGCTGTCCCCCAAGAGCACGGTGAGCCGGGCCAACACGGCGGGTGTGGCGGTGCGGCTGTATGAGCTGGGCGGCGTGGATCTGGACACCATCACGGCGCTGGAGAAGGACTGGACCCAGGCGGCCCAGCTGCCGCTGACCGGCTGGTTCACGAAGAACATCGATGTGGAGGGTGACCGCCAGGTGACGGTGTACATCTCCGAGGAGGCGTCCATCCGCTCCTACTTCACCGTGATCGCGGTGCCCAATGGCGTGGATACCCAGCAGTTCCTGGAGGACGAGGGGTGGATCGACCTGATGGACCAGAAGGGCGAGGCTCTGTTCGTACTGGAGCCCGGCGCGGAGGGCTGGGGCAGCGCGGCGGAGGAGAAGGCCTACATGGACGCCGCCATTGCCTTCCTGAAGAGCGGCAGAAATGAGGCTGGCATCAACGTGTTCTCCACCTTTGGAGAGTTTTATCTGGCGGGCTACGGCGAGGGTGCCGCTCCCCTGGAGGCCTGGGCCGCTGAGAATCCCATCTTTGTCATCAGCCAGGC
>NZ_JANGBZ010000118.1:0-1261 GCF_024462915.1 Clostridium sp. DFI.5.61 | reverse complement strand
GTCTCCCTATGGGGCCCGCGCCCTGCGTAGGGGGGGGGGTGGCCCCCCCCCCCCTTTTCCCGGAATTTTCGACCGAATGGGCCGGCAGGGGAGGGGGAGAGGTATGAAACGCTGGTCCGTCTTAGTGACGGCTGTACTGAGTTTTTCCATACTGGCCGGCTGTGCCGGCGGGGGAGAGGGGACCTATCTCTTTGACCGCCTCGTCCCCGCATCCGGCGGAACGCCCGGAGAGCCAGAGCCCCGCAGTCTGATTCTGACCCACTCCTCGCCCGCGGGCAGCCTCACCGATCAGGCTGCCCAGCTCCTGAAGGAGAAGGTGGAGGAGGCCTCCGAGGGCCAGCTCCAGATCCAGATCTACCCTGAAGACTCCTTGGGCAATTTGGACGACGGGCGGTGGTACTTTGAGAACGGGGCGGTGGACATGCGCATCGGGGCCGGCCCCAGCGATGTCTCCTCCATCGCCACCTGGCTCCCCACTCTCACCGGCTGCACTCCCGATGAGGTGAGCCAGGCTCTGCGCCCAGGTCAGCCCCTGTGGGATCTGATCTGCCAGCAGGCGGGGGACACCCTCGTCCTGGGGGTGCTGCCATCCTCCAGCCGGGTGCTCACCTCCAGCCGGCCAGTGGAGGACCTGAGCCAGCTGGACGGCCTGATGGTCCGCGTCATCCCCTCTTCCTCCCTGGACCGGCGGTTTTGGGAGGCTCTGGGGGCGCAGACGGTAGAGATCCCCATCCAGGACCTCTACCTGGCCCTCCAGCAGGGGCTGGCCGATGCCCAGGAGAACCCCATCTATTTGGTGCGCAGCTACAACTTCCACCAGCAGCAGAAATACCTGATCCCCATCAACTTTAAGGTATATCTGGAGACCATTTATCTCAATCTGGAGGTGTGCCGCAGCCTGACGGAGGAGCAGCAGGCCCTGCTCCGGCAGGCCGCGGAGGATACCTGCCGGGAGATGGTGGAGGTAACTGCCCGCTATCTGGAGGAGTGCCAGGATATCTTTCAGCGGGAGGGCATGGAGGTCCGCCCTGTGTCAGAGGAGGAGCGGGCCCGCGCCCGGGAGAAGGTCTGCCCGCTGGTGGAGGAATATCTGCTGTCCCTGTATGGCGCTGATGTCTATCAGCAGGTGCTGGACGCCCTCTCCGCCGCCCCGGAGCAGGGGAGCTGAGGGTGTCCGCATGTACGATCTCCTGCCGCCCTAAAAGAAGGAGCGGGGGGGGGGGGGGGGGGGGGGGGGGGGGGGGGGGGGGGGGGGGGGGGG
>NZ_JANGBZ010000117.1:0-1384 GCF_024462915.1 Clostridium sp. DFI.5.61 | reverse complement strand
CGGTATGTTGTTTCGTGCATCCCCTTCGGCTTATCTGGACGAAAACCCAAAAAGGAAAATCCATCTATAGGCCACGGCGGGAGGGTCAGATATTTCTTTGCGTATTCCATCCCCTTCCAGTAGTCCACCATTCCGTCCTTTGTCTGCTGCTGGCTTTTGTAATTCAGCCGGGCGCACTTCCGACATAAGAACCCCCGCCGCCCGGTCAGGTACAAGAACCGCACCCGCCCGCCACATCCAGGGCAGAGGAAAAAGGTCTGCCGCCCGCCATAGCCGTTGCGCTTGTGGGATAGATAGATCTTGTATTCGCTTGGAGGAAATATCTCACAAAAGCTATCTTCCTGGTATATGTCCAGGTATTCCCAACCACAGAATAGCCCGCCCCAGGCATGGGTAAATGCCAACTCAAAACTATCTATTCGGGGTGTCCTCTCAACCTGTTCATGGGTCTTATTCCACCCTCCAGCATTACAGCGAAAATACAAAGCATCACCTTCTTTTGTGCCTAAACACTATGTAAGATATGCTCTCAAGTCTCTGGATACCCCGGGATGTCGCAGAGCCCGCAGAGCAGCGGCGTGGATCTTGTGGTCCACCTTCTGCTCCAGCCAATACCGCCGCCGGATCACCGTCCTCTGATGCTCTGGCAGGCCGTCCACAGCCCTGTGAAGTGCTTCCCACTCTCCGATGCTCTCCAGGGCTTCCTCCGCTCTGGGGTCCGGTATCACGTCCTCCAGGTACAGGAGATCTCCCTCCCTGTCCGCAAGGGGCGTCTCCAGGCTGACCGCTGATTGAATGGGGTCCAGCTGGTCCCGCTTTGTACGCTGCCCGCTGGCCTCAGAAAAGGCCCCTCTGAGCTTTAGACCGTACCATGTGAGGAATGACCCGCCCCTATCCTCCCAGCCCTCCAGGGCTTCCAGAAGGGCAAGAAAGGCCACCTGCTCAAAATCATCCACAGACAGCCCCGCCCGGCCACCTACCGCCATAGTCCACCGATACGCCCGATCATGGGCAAACCGCCGCACCGCTGCCCACAGCTCCAGCAGCTTGTCCTTGTCCCCGCCCTGGATCGCCCTCGCTAGTTCTTCATTGGTCATTGATGTCCGGCCCCTTTCGTGGTAGAATGTGGGTGGCAAGTTCACACACCATCACGGGGCCGCTCTCACTCGCTGGGAGCGGTTTTTCTTGGTTCGCTCTGGGTTTGATATAGCTCCAGCCAGTCCCCCAGCTTCATCACCACCAGCCACGGGGAGCGGGAGCGGCGGAAGAACACGGCGGGGAGGCCATCACCAAAGCGCACGGCGTCCCGCTCCGCCTGTTCCAGCCAGGAATAAGGCCGCAGCTGCTCCGCCCGCTTGCACTCGATATGGACGCCGGGGAGGCC
>NZ_JANGBZ010000116.1:0-1540 GCF_024462915.1 Clostridium sp. DFI.5.61 | reverse complement strand
CTGGGGAGTATAGAATCACATGGAAGCACGTAACTTCCACCAGAATGGACACAGCGGCCCTTAGAGCGGCCTTGCCGGAGGTGGCGGCCAGATTTACCAGGACCACGACCACACGCCGCTTCTGTGTAGCATAAAGAGAGCCCCCATATCCCAGCCGACCAAAGCAAGAGGATATAGGAGCCTGTAACCCCGGAGGGGGCTATGGTGATAGCTTACCACAGTCCCCTCCAGATTTCAAGATGGAGGAGATACCGATGGAAACAATACATGGCAACCTAGCCACTCTCAAGAGCGTGGAGGCCATAATGGAAGAAACAGACCGGGCCATTGTCCCTGTGGTGGGTGACTGCCTGGAGGGGGCTGGGGTGCAGGATGGCGGACGGGTGGCTGTGGCCTTTGACAGATACCCGGCACCGCCCAGACACAAGAGCAGAGGCGGGGACGGTTCGGAAGATCTATGCTTGTGCTATGCAACTTTCCCCGGCGCCAGAAAGCCCTCGGTCATGCTCAAGGCTTATGATGGTGTGTGGGGCGCTTACCAGATGGTGGGGACCAGATACAAGAGCATGTGGGACGGGGATAGGTTCCGCCCAAACTGTGGTATATTCGCAGAAAGGATCTTCGGTGTGATTTTCGCAAGCTGGGACAAAGATGGGAATCTGTTGTGGGAGCGGGATCTGAACAGCTTTCCGGCCACGCTGGGGTGCACGCCGACCATCCACGGGGAGGTGGAGCCGGCATGAGAGTATCACACCGTGCATCTGAATATTTGGCCCTGTTCGCTGCGGGCTTTACAGTCACAGAGATCTCCCGCCGCTGCGGGGTCTCAAAGTCTACAGTCTCCACCCTGTTGAAAAAAGCCAGAGCCCCGAAGGTACAAAGAGAATCCGCTTCGAGGTCATGCCCGTATAGCTCAAGCTGCTTTACCTGCCCCATGCGTGATTGCGTTGTTGAGGGAACGGAGATAAATGCTCTTGTCTCTTGGGAGGAGGTTGCTGTATGAGCACATCAGCAAAAACGCTTATTGCTGCCCCGGTTATCTACAATGAACTCAAAGACGCAGAGGAGAAAGCTATTGCGGTGCTTGGTCTTTTAGAAGATGTAATTCAACCTGCTTTTGGAGATTTGAGGTGTGATGGCCTGTTAGATCAGAAAGGGAAAAGCCGGGGAGATTGTGCAATCGACTGGGTAGAGAAAAACTTTAACGCCTTATACTCAGCCTGTTATGCGGCAAGAAGTTTAATCGAAGATGTGGCCGATACTCTCCAGATGCTTCCTGTACAGCAAGAGACAGAAATAGGAAAGGAGGCCGCACAGCATGACTAAAGAAGAGCGCCGCCAGAGGGCGGAGAGAGCCCGCCTGGAGCGGGAGAGGGAGGCGCAGATAGAAGCACTCCGCCAGATCAGGGACGACCCACAGGCCACGCCGGGGGAGCGACTGGAGGCGGTGAAGTTGCTGCTAGAGCTGGAATAAAGAGATGAAGGAGGGGGCTGCCCGCACGAGCGGCCCCCTTTTTCTGTATAATGTTTCAGAGTTGGA
>NZ_JANGBZ010000115.1:0-1569 GCF_024462915.1 Clostridium sp. DFI.5.61 | reverse complement strand
CCCCACCCCCCCCCCCCCGCCCCCCGCGGGGGGCCCCCGGTCGTTCTGCTACAGTTGATTCTTATTTCAGGATCACCGCGTCGTCTCTCTCAAACGCGGAGGCGCTGTAATAGCGGGTGATCGTGCCGTCCTCGGCCTTCTCAAAGCTGAAGTGCTCCATGAAATCCCACAGGATGGGCATCTCATAGGGACTGCAGTTATGGGCACGCAGCAGGGTATATCCATACTTGACCATGGGCACCCCGTCGCTATTCTCCCAAGTATAGACCTTGGTGCGGTCGTTGATAAACTCATGCTCATCATCGGCAGTACCAATCTGCGCGTCAGGCATGTTGTTCACATCAAAGAGGTAGGTAATCCACTCATTGGCCATCTCAGAGCCCCACAGGTCAGGCATCAGGTTATCCAAGTCGCTCTGGCCAGTGATGACAAAGTCGGGCATAGCCCCGCCAGCCCCCTCAGGCAGCTGAGAAGTACCATCAGGCACGGCCAGTCCAGAGGTGGAGGCAGCAGCCGCATAGAATTCGGGGTTAGTGCGGACAAAGCCCTGTGTAGCCATGGAGCCTGCAGACTGTCCGGAGCCGTAGATCCGGGTGAAGTCCAGATTTGCATAAGTGCCGTCAATAGTCTCTTCCAGCACGGCCATCAGGGAGTTATAGAACTTGTCGGAGTCAGCGTGAGACACACTGCTGGGGCTGGCACTATAAGTCTCGCAGACGAAAGCCAGCACGATCCCCTCTTTGTCCGCCACCTGCCACCAGAGGGTGGAATCCATAAAAATGGAGTCAGTCTGGCTGTTGCCAGGGTAGAGCACGAGCACAGGCAGTTCCTTACCCTCAAAGCCATCGGGCACATAGGCAATATATTCCCGGGGGTCCCACAGCCCGTCGCCGCTGTTGTCGCTGAAGGCGATCACGCCCACCTGGACGGTGCCGTGGCCGTCAATGGCCACATCCTCCTGGGCCAGGATCTGGGTCCCGTCGCTGAGGGTCTTCTGCACCTGTCCGGCCTTAGCCGCTTGCTGGGCAGCCACTCGGGCAGAGGTATAGTCCAGGCGGTAGGTCAGCGCGTTGCTATACGCGAAGGTGTTGTCGTAGCGGGTGTAGACAGACAGGAAAGCATAGATCTCAGCGGCGCTGGGGGTCTCAGAGCTCACCTTCACCTGAGAAATGCCGTACCGCTCACTGGCGGGGAGCTGCGCATTGGCAAAAGCAGTCTGGATCGCATCCGAGTCCTTATCCTGACGATATACGCCCTCCCCGTCTGCATTGGACACGCAGTCATTGGCTTCTTTCCAATAGTCTACGCTGTCAGCAGAGGAGGTTCCGGCAAACCAGGTGGGTACAGGCACATCCTTACGGGCGATCTGCTCCATTCCGCACTCTTTCAGCACCGCCTGGAACTCTGCGTCGGTCTTGAAGCCAGCATCATAGCCGCTGGTATTAGAGCCGTCATAGAGCACAGAACCAGCCTCTTCCAGAACAGCTTTCCCGGCAGAAGCGGCATTTACAAATGCCTGGCTGATGACAAAGATGGGATTCTCAGCGGCCCAGGCCTCCAGGGGAGCGG
>NZ_JANGBZ010000114.1:0-1728 GCF_024462915.1 Clostridium sp. DFI.5.61 | reverse complement strand
GTCACACCGGCAGTGAACTCAAGGAGCTGGCAGACTACTTGAAAAGCCTGGACGGTGAGACACGAGTAGTCATGGAGCATACCGGACGGTACTATGAGCCGGTAGCCCGTTTTCTTCATGAGGAGGGCGTCTTTGTCAGCGCAGTCAATCCGAAGCTTATCAAAGACTACGGGAACAACACCCTGCGAAAAGTGAAAACAGACAAGGCAGATGCCCGGAAGATTGCCCGCTATGGGCTTGACAACTGGGCAGAATTGCGCCAACATACACCCATGGATACGATTCGAATGCAACTGAAAACGCTGAACCGGCAGCAGAGTCTATACGCTAAGACTAAGACGATGATGAAAAACAACCTCATCGCCCTTCTTGACCAGACCTATCCCGGCGTCAACGCCCTATTTGACAGCCCTGTCCGTGAGGACGGCAGCCAGAAGTGGGTGGACTTTGCCACGGCCTTTTGGCATGTGGACTGTGTGCGAAACATGAGCCTCACTGCCTTTGCCGAGCGTTACCGTAAGTGGTGTAAACGGCATGGCTACAACTTCAGCCAGAGCAAAGCCGTTGAGGTCCACACCGGAGCACAGGACCTGATTGCCATGCTCCCCAAGGACGCTCTGACCAAAACCATGGTCCGGCAGGCCATTGATGCGCTGAACGCCGTCTCTGCCTCTCTGGAACGGCTCAAGGCTGAAATGCAGGCCCTGGCAGCCCAGCTCCCGGAATACCCTGTGGTCATGGCCATGCACGGTGTAGGCGATTCTCTCGGCCCTCAGCTTATGGCGGAGCTTGGGGATGTGGCCCGGTTTACCCACCGAAACGCCATTACCGCTTTTGCGGGCGTTGACCCTGGCGCTGACCAGTCCGGCACTCACGAGGCTAAGAGCACAAGGGTTTCCAAAAGCGGGCCGCCGGAGCTGCGCCGCGCCTTATTCCTGGTTATGGACTGCCTACTGAAAACACAGCCCCAGGATGACCCGGTATACCGTTTCATGGACAAGAAACGAGCCGAGGGCAAACCCTATCTGGTTTACATGACAGCCGGCGCCAACAAGTTCCTGCGCATCTATTATGGCAGAGTAAAAGAATATCTGGCATCTCTGGAGGAAAATTAAGGAAGTATCCTTCCTTGTAGCAGAACCATATTGCCCATACGCTAAAAGCATCTTATGACAGAAAGAGAGCGATTAAGATGTTTTTAGACAATTTATCCACCTCCGTCCTCAAATTATGTGATACTCAAAAGCTCAGCTATGAAGCTGCCTCGGAACGATGTGACCTCAGTTCCAGGTACTTTGGCGACATTGCCAGAGGCAAGACTGCGCCCACGATCCTGACGCTGGAAAAACTCTGCGTTGGCTTTGAACTGACGCCAAATGACCTGTTGATCCCCTCAGAGTTCTGGAGAGAGATGGCCTTCCGCGAACCGATGCCAGTTACACACATCCGCTGCTTTCGATACCTCTCTGGCGTGACGGGTTTTCCTGTTTGCCCGCAATGTAGAAGGACTATGGAACGGGAATACCAGTCCTATTGTGACCGCTGTGGGCAGTGCCTTGACTGGAACAACTTCTCTAAAGCAACGATTATTCTGCCTCAGAAGTAATGTGCACTGTTACATACCTGACCATCCGGCCAGCGTCCTTTACCTGCTGGCCGCTTTTGGCATGGCCTTTTTCTCTCCTCAATTTTGCTTTATTTCCCTATTGACTTTTTATTTGCAGACTT
>NZ_JANGBZ010000113.1:0-2106 GCF_024462915.1 Clostridium sp. DFI.5.61 | reverse complement strand
CCTCCTATTACAATATATTTACGGATCAAGGCACGGCAGCCAGCCGTGTCTTTTTCCGCATCGTTGCCAAAGCTGTTAGAATGGGAGAGTCTTGGCCTGATGTATGCCTCCAAGGACCATTGCGTCCGTAAGGAAGTCCGTCATCCAGCCTCTCATTCGCAGTGTTCGATTTATGCAGGTTGTTGGCCACATCAGTGCGCCCGTGTCATCAAATAGATTGTACCGGCAATGATGGAAAGGCTGGTCGCCAAAGACAAATCCACGATGAGGAGCGATTCACATGAACAATGTGGCAGGGATTGATGTTTCCAAAGGGAAAAGTATGGTATCCGTTCTCCGTCCCTTTGGGGAAGTGGTGGCAAAACCGTTTTCTGTTGGTCACACCGGCAGTGAACTCAAGGAGCTGGCAGACTACTTGAAAAGCCTGGACGGCGAGACGCGGGTAGTCATGGAGCATACCGGGCGGTACTATGAGCCAGTGGCCCGCTTTCTCTATGAGGAGGGCATCTTTGTCAGCGCGGTCAATCCGAAACTCATTAAAGACTACGGAAACAACACCCTGCGCAAAGTAAAAACGGATAAGGCGGATGCCCGGAAGATTGCCCGCTATGGGCTTGACAACTGGGTGGAATTGCGCCAACATACACCTATGGACACGATTCGTATGCAACTGAAAACGCTAAACCGGCAGCAGGGTCTGTACTCCAAAACCAAGACGATGATGAAGAACAACCTCATCGCTCTCCTGGACCAGACCTATCCTGGTGTCAATGACCTGTTTGACAGCCCTGTTCGTGAGGACGGCAGCCAGAAGTGGGTGGACTTTGCTACGACCTTTTGGCATGTGGACTGTGTGCGGGCTATGAGCCTCGCTGCCTTTACTGAGCGTTACCGCAAGTGGTGCAGACGGCATGGCTACAACTTCAGCCAGAGCCGGGCCATTGAGATTCACATGGAGGCACAAGACCTGATCGCCATGCTCCCCAAGGACGCCCTGACCAAAACGATGGTTCGGCAGGCTGTTGATGCACTGAATGCCGTCTCTGCATCTTTGGAACGGCTCAAGGCCGAAATGCGCACCCTGGCGGCACAACTCCCAGAATATCCCGTCGTCATGGCCATGCGCGGCGTGGGGGATTCCCTTGGCCCTCAACTCATGGCGGAGATTGGAGATGTGACCCGATTTACGCACAGAGGCTCCATTACGGCTTTTGCAGGCGTTGACCCTGGCGCTGACCAGTCCGGCACTCACGAGGCCAAAAGCAACCGGACTTCCAAAAGCGGGCCGCCGGAATTGCGCCGCGCCCTGTTTCTGGTCATGGACTGCCTACTGAAAACACAGCCGGAAGATGATCCGGTGTACCGTTTCATGGACAAGAAACGTTCCGAGGGCAAGCCTTACCTGGTCTACATGACAGCCGGAGCCAACAAGTTCCTGCGCATCTACTATGGCAGAGTAAAAGAATACCTGGCATCTTTGGAGGGAAATTAAGGAAGCATCCTTCCTTGTTGGAGAACGATACTGCACTTACTCTAAAAGCATCTTATGACAGAAAGAGAGAGATTAAGATGTTTTTAGACAATTTATCCGCCTCCGTTCTCAGATTGTGTGATACTCGCAAGCTCAGTTATGAAGCTGCCTCGGAGCGATGTGACCTCAGTTCCAGATACTTCGGCGACATTGCCAGAGGCAAAACCGCCCCAACGATCCTGACCTTGGAAAAACTCTGTGTTGGTTTTGATCTGACACCGAATGACCTGCTGATTTCCTCAGCAATTTGGAGGGAGATGTCCTTCCGCACCCCTATGCCGGTGACGCAGATCCGCTGTTTTCACTGCCTGCAAGGTCTTACCGTTTTCCCTGTCTGCCCTCAATGCGGAAGGACTATGGAACGGGAATACCAGTCTTACTGCGACCGCTGCGGACAATGCCTCGATTGGAGTGCCTTCTCCAAAGCAACTATTATCCTGCCTCAGAAATAACTCCCTCGGCTACATATTTTCCTATCCGGCCAGCGATCTCTACCCGCTGGCCGCTTTTGGCATGTCTTTTTCTCTTCCTCAATTTTTCTTCATCTCCCTATTGACTTTTTATTTGCAGACTTC
>NZ_JANGBZ010000112.1:0-2224 GCF_024462915.1 Clostridium sp. DFI.5.61 | reverse complement strand
GGGACGCGGCAGGATGCCGCGTCCCCGCCTTATTGCTTTTTCCCCCCGCTTCTGATATGATACCTTCAAACCAATATCAGGAGGGGCCGCCATGAGCTACGCCGATCAGGTCTTTATTCAAAACTGTCAGGACATTCTTTCCCGGGGAGTGTGGGACACCGACCGGGAGGTCCGTCCCCGCTGGGAGGACGGGACTCCCGCCCATACCATTAAGCTCTTTGGGGTGGTCAACCGGTATGACCTGCGCAGAGAATTCCCCATTCTCACCGTCCGCAGGCAGTTTTTGAAGTCCGCGGTGGACGAGCTTCTGTGGATCTGGCAGAAGAAGTCCAACAACGTCCACGACCTGAACAGCCGCATCTGGGACGCCTGGGCGGACGAGTCCGGCTCCATCGGCAAGGCCTACGGCTACCAGCTGGGGGTGAAACACCACTACCCCCAGGGGGACATGGACCAGGTAGACAAGGTGCTGTGGGACCTGAAGCACGACCCCGGCTCCCGCCGCATCCTCACCAGCCTCTACAACCACCACGACCTGAGCGAGATGGCCCTCTACCCCTGTGCCTATTCCATGACCTTCAACGTCAGCGGGAACACCCTGAACGGCATTTTGAACCAGCGCAGCCAGGACATGCTCACCGCCAACGGCTGGAACGTGATGCAGTACGCCGTTCTGCTCCACATGGTCGCCCAGGTCTCCGGGCTGGAGGCCGGCGAACTGGTCCACGTCATCACCGACGCCCATATCTACGACCGCCACGTGGACACGGTGCGGGAGATCATCACTCGCCAGCCCTATGACGCCCCCCGATTCTCCCTGGACCCCGCTGTCACCGATTTCTACGCCTTCACCCCGGACAGCGTGCGCCTGGAGGGGTATCAGGCCCACCCTGTGCCGGGAACGATCCCGGTGGCGGTCTAAGAGGAGGCGCACAGTATGGATCTCATTGTAGCAGTGGACCAGAACTGGGCCATCGGGAAGGACGGAGAGCAGCTTCTCTATCTCTCCCAGGACCTGAAGCGCTTCAAGGCCCTGACCCTGGGCCACGCGGTCATTCTGGGCCGCAGGACCCTCTCTACCTTTCCCGGCGGACGCCCCCTGAAGGGACGGCGCAACCTGATCCTGTCCACCACGCCGGACTTCGCCCCGGAGGGCGGTGAGGTCTATCCCTCCCTGGACGCCCTCCTCGCCGCCGCTCCGGCGGATGCCTTTGTCATCGGCGGGGAGTCCGTCTACCGCGCCCTTTTGGACCGGTGCGGCACCGCCTATGTCACTAAGATCCTGGCCCAGTACCCCGCAGACCGGTACTTCCCGGACCTGGATGCCGACCCTCGCTGGGAGTCGGTGGAGGAGTCAGAACTCCTGGAGGAGAACGGAGTACGCTTCCGGTATGTGACCTACCGGCGCAGGCAGGAGGCATGACCCATGGACCGTGACTATATCTGGGAGGGGGAGTACGGCCGCCGTTCCCACCTGATCCCGGTGTTCCAGCAGCTGCTGCGGGAACAGGACGCCTCCTCGCTCCAGATGCTCTCCCTGTTCGTCAACAACAATCCTTACAATCTGGAATTTTTCATCGCAGTGAGCTACGACCGCCCCAAGGAGGAGCATCTGGACCGGATGTTCCGTCTTCTGGAGGACGCTGGACTGCGGCAGCGGAAGGACCTGACCGCGCTGAATATCATGCGGGCCATGGCGGACCGGCGCTTCAACTCTGCCTCTCTGCTGGATGAGGACAGTGTTCCCACCATTATGGGGCACCTCTTTTTCTTCCCGGAGATCCGGGTCCTGGAGGAGAAAGGCTACCGTATGACTCCCTTTGGACGGGAACAGATGGTCTTTCTCAGCCACTCCTCTCTGGATAAGCCGGAGATCGAAGAGATCATCCCGCTGCTCAATGGGATGGATCTGCCCGTCTGGTTCGACAAATACAGCATTGCCCTTGGCGATTCCATCACCGACAAGGTCCAGGAGGGCATCCAGCAGTCCAGCATCGTGCTCTTCTGGATCACAGAGCACTTTCTGGATTCCCGCTGGTGTAAATTTGAGATGCGGGCCTTCATCAAGAAGCTGATCGAAGAGGACGTCCGGGTCATCTCCGTTCTGGACCGGGGCATCCAGATCTCCCGCCTGCCGCTCTTTCTCCAGGACATCAAGTGTCTCATGCGGGAAGAACGGACCATTTATCAGGTCGCCCAGCAGATCGCCTCCGCTCTCCGGCCC
>NZ_JANGBZ010000111.1:0-2428 GCF_024462915.1 Clostridium sp. DFI.5.61 | reverse complement strand
CGCGGCCCTCCTGCTCTCCAGGAGGGCCGCGCCTGTCTTAGTCTGGGGGATCAGTGGAAGGGCACCATCTCCATGCGCACGAAATAGCCCTGAGGGTGGTGGCACACGGGGCAGCTGGCAGGGGCCATGGTGGACTCCACCACATAGCCGCAGTTCAGACACATCCACTGACAGGTCACGGAGGAGACGAACAGCTCCTCCCGCTCCAGCAGATCGGCGAAGCGGCCGAACCGCTCGCCGTGGATGCGCTCGATGCCTGCAATGGAGTCGAACAGCTTGGCCACCAGGGGGAAGCCCTCCTCGCTGGCTGTCTTGGCGAAGTGGGCGTAGTCGTGCTCCCACTCCTGGAACTCATTGTGCTGGGCCGCCCGCAGGTGGGAGAGCAGGTCGGGATACAGGTCCACCGGATAGGTACCGTCCGCCCGGACGGTCTGGCCGGACAGGTCCGCCAGCTGCCGGTAAAACTGCTTGGCGTGGGTCAGCTCCTGGTCTGCGGTGAACAGAAAGGCCTGCTGGACCACGTACAGGTTTTTCTCTCTGGCCATACCGGCGGCGATGGTATAGCGGTTCCGGGCCTGGCTCTCCCCCGCGAAGGCCCGCATCAGGTTGATGTGGGTCTCACTGCGGGCGAAGGTCTCTGCTTTGTTTGGCATGAGATTACCTCCTTTTCTGAACTGGTTCCCGTTCAGTATGCCCGCGGGGGAAACTCCTTATTCCAGTATCAGGAAGAGCCTCCCTGTCCGACATGGCATCTGCCGCACCACCTTCCGGGGGAGGTTTGGAGAGATATCCCCCGCTGAAGCCGGGCCCCGCGCCCTTTTCCCTTGCCTTTTCCCTCTTTTCCAGGTATAATAATGAAAATACACACGGGTGTTGACACCCGCGGGGGCGGGAGCGGAGCATCCCCTCCCCGAAGAGGAGGCATCCCCAGGGATGAAAGAAAAGACAAATCTGACCATGCTGTGCGACTTCTATGAGCTCACCATGGGCAACGGGTACTTCCAGACCGGACTGGGCGAGCGCATCTGCTACTTTGACGTGTTCTTCCGCTCGGTCCCGGACCAGGGAGGCTTTGCTATAGCGGCGGGGCTGGCCCAGGTCATCGAGTATATCCAGAAGCTGCGCTTTGACGAGGAGGACATCGCCTACCTCCGCTCCAAGGGCTGCTTTGCCGAGCCCTTCCTGGACTATCTGCGCCAGTTCCGTTTCACCGGCGACATCTGGGCCGTGCCGGAGGGCACCCCCATCTTCCCTGGGGAGCCCATCCTCACCGTGCGGGCCCCGGCCATCCAGGCCCAGTTCATCGAGACCTTCGTGCTGCTGTGCCTGAACCACCAGAGCCTCATCGCTACAAAGTCCAACCGCATCGTCCGGGCGGCGGAGGGCCGTCCGGTGGCCGAGTTCGGCTCCCGCCGGGCCCAGGGGGCGGAGGGAGCCATCCTGGGCGCCCGGGCCTCCTACATCGCTGGCTGCTCCGCCACCGCCTGCACCATGGCCGACCAGCACTACGGCTCCCCCGCCACCGGCACCATGGCCCACTCCTGGGTGCAGATGTTTCCCGACGAGTACACCGCCTTCAAGACCTACTGCCAGCTCTACCCCAACAATGCCACCCTGCTGGTGGACACCTACAATGTACTGCGCTCCGGCGTGCCCAACGCCATCCGTGCCTTCAAGGAGGTGCTGGAGCCCCTGGGCGTCACCAAGTGCGGCATCCGGCTGGACTCCGGCGACCTGACCTATCTGTCCCGGAAAGCACGGGAGATGCTGGACGAGGCCGGCCTCACCGGCTGCAAGATCGTGGCCTCCAACGCCCTGGACGAGTACATCATCCGGGATCTGATCCGCCAGGGGGCCCGCATCGATTCCTTCGGGGTGGGCGAGCGGCTCATCACCTCCCGCTCCGAGCCCGTCTTCGGCGGCGTGTATAAGCTGTCCGCCATCGAGGATGACCAGGGGCACATCCTCCCCAAGATCAAGATCAGCGAAAACCCCGCCAAGATCACCACCCCCCATTTCAAGAAGGTGTACCGCATCTTCTCCCGGGACACCGGCAAGGCGGAGGCCGACCTGATCTGCGTCCACGACGAGGAGATCGACTTCACCCATCCCCTGGAGCTCTTTGACCCGGCCGCCACCTGGAAGCGGAAGGTGTACACCAACATCGAGGCCCGGGAGCTGCTGGTCCCTATCTTCCGGGGAGGCGAGCTGGTCTATCAGGTGCCGGAGCTCCAGACCAGCCGGGCCTACTGCCAGCGGCAGGTGGACGCCCTGTGGGATGAGGTCAAGCGCTTTGAGAACCCTCACAATTACTACGTGGACCTGTCCCAGAAGCTGTGGGACATCAAGCAGTCCCTGCTCACCAGCCACGAGATGGCATAAGAGGACCCCCGGGGGGGGGGGGGGGGGGGGGGGGGGCCGCGGGGTG
>NZ_JANGBZ010000110.1:0-2481 GCF_024462915.1 Clostridium sp. DFI.5.61 | reverse complement strand
GCGGGGCCCCCCGGGGGGGGGGGGGGCGGGCGGGCCGCGGGCGCGGCGGGATAGACGCCGCCGGTGCGCCCCCCCATGGCCCGGGTGAAACCGCCGTAGGAAGGCGGAGCGGGCCGCTGGGGCGCCTCGCTCCCCCGGGCCGCGTAGCCGCCGTAGCTCTGCTCCCCCCGCTGGTATCCCCCGTACCCGGAGGTGCGGCTGGGGATGCCCCCCCAGTCCCCCACGCCCGGGTCCAGGAAGGTGCGGCCGGAGCGCTCCAGATGCTCCGTGGGAATCTCGTCCACAAAGCGGCTGGGACGGTTGGAGCTGGTGCGGCCGAACAGCATGCGCTGATTGGCGCAGGTGAGGTACAGCTTCTCCTTGGCACGGGTCATGGCCACGTAGCACAGGCGGCGCTCCTCCTCCATCTCCTCCGTCTCTCCGATGGCCCGGATACCGGGGAAGATGCCCTCCTCGGCCCCCACCACAAAGACCACCGGGAACTCCAGCCCCTTGGCCGAGTGCATGGTCATCATCACCACGCAGTCCTGATCTGGGTCGTGGCTGTCCAGGTCGGTGTACAGGGCGATCTCATCCAGGAAGCCCGCCAGGGAGGGCTCCTCCCCCGCATTCTCCAGATAGCCGTTGATGGAGGTGAGCAGCTCCCGCACGTTTTCCAGACGGGTCCGGTCCTCCACGGTGTTCTTGCTCTCCAGCATCACGGCGTAACCGGTGCGGGCGATGAGCTCCTCATAGAAGTCGGGCAGGGGCATGGTCTGGGCCTGCTGGGCCAGCTCCCCCATCATTCCGGAGAACTGGGCCAGCTTAGCCGCCGCCCGGTCCAGTTCGGGGTACATCCGCGCGTTGTCGATGACGGCAAAGAGGGACACCCCCTCCCGCCGGGCGATCTCCTGGGCGGTCTCCACCGTCTTGGCCCCGATGCCACGGGGAGGGTTGTTGATGATCCTAGTGAGGCGCAGGTCGTCCTCCGGGTTGTTCAGCACCGCCAGATAGGCGATCATGTCCTTGACCTCCGCCCGGTCGAAGAAGCGGGTGCCCCCGATGATGCGGTAGGGGATGCCGTTGCGCTTGAACGCCTGCTCCACCTGGTTGGACTGGGCGTTCATCCGGTAGAGAACGGCGTGGTCCTTCCAGTGCCGGCCCTGGCTGTAATCCTCCAGGATACGGGCGGCCACATACTGGGCCTCGTCATTTTCGTTCATGGCGGTGTAGAGCTGGAGCTTCTCCCCCTCCCCCGCCCGGGTCCACAGTTCCTTGCCCTTGCGGCCCTGGTTGTTGCGGATGACGGCGTTGGATGCCTCCAGGATGTGGCGGGTGGAGCGGTAGTTCTCCTCCAGCCGGATGACCCGGCAGCCCTTGTACTGCTCCTCAAAGGAGAGGATGTTCTCGATGGTGGCTCCCCGGAAGCGGTAGATGGACTGGTCATCGTCCCCTACCACGCAGAAGTTCTCATATCCCCCCGCCAGGGTGGAGGCCAGCAGATACTGGAGATTGTTGGTGTCCTGATACTCGTCGATGAGCACATAGCGGAATTTCCGCTGATAGAAGGCCCGCACGTCCTCGTGCTGCTGGAGCAGGCGGACCGTGTGGAGGATGATGTCGTCAAAGTCCAGGGCGCTGGCCTCCCACAGCCGGCGCTGGTACTCCACGTACACCTTGGCGATCTTGGTCAGGCGGAAATCCCCCGCCCGCTCGCAGTCGGCCAGATACTCCTCCGCCAGCTTCATAGCGTCTTTGGCCCGGGAGATGTAGCCCAGCACGGACCGGGGCGGGAACTGCTTTTCGTCGATATTCAGGTCCTTCAGGCAGTCCTTCACCACCCGCAGGGAGTCGTCGGTGTCATAGATGGTAAAGGAGGAGGAGAAGCCCAGCTTCTCGATGTCCCGGCGCAGGATGCGCACACAGGCGGAGTGGAAGGTGGAGGCCCAGATGTCATTGGCGGCTGGGCCCAGCATCCGCTCCAGCCGCTCCTTCAGCTCACCGGCAGCCTTGTTGGTGAAGGTGATGGCCAGGATGGTCCAGGGGGCGGCGGGCTCCAGGCGGCACAGTGCCTCCTGCCGTGCCCTGTCTCCCGCGCCGGAGGCAGCATACTCCTCCAGGAAGCGCAGGTCATCCTCCGTCACCCGCTCCGGCACCTCCGGGCTGTCGGAGCCCCGGCCGTATTTCATCAGGTTGGCGATGCGGTGGATGAGCACGGTGGTCTTTCCACTGCCAGCCCCGGCCAGCAGCAGCAGCGGCCCCTCGGTGGCCAGCACCGCCCTCTGCTGCTCCGGGTTCAGATGGGCGAACTCCCGGGCGATGGCCCCCCGGCGGGCCTTGGAAAATCTCAGTTCCTGTTCTTGATCCAGCATATCTCTCTGTCCTCGGTTCTTCAGTTTCACAGTTAACTCCTATTGTACCGTAATCCGGGGGGCAGGTCAACCGAAAACCCGGCCTTCCCTGGGCCGAAGGGGGGGGGGGGGCGGGGGGGGGGGCCCCCCC